>JAIPER010000098.1 GCA_021737115.1 Desulfohalobiaceae bacterium | reverse complement strand
AGGAAGACCGCCGGAGCGGCCATGCCAAAGATCTGGTGCGCTCGATCCGTTCGCATGTGGACGGGCTCGGTGTAAAACACTACCAGGCCGGCGGGGGGCTCAATTCGCCGGATTTCGTGGTCATGTTCATGCCCATCGAGGCGGCATTTTCCATCGCCCTGAAAAAGGACAAGGCGCTTATCCAATATGCCTGGGATCAAAAGGTCATGATCGCGACCCCCACGACCCTGATGGCCACCCTGTGGACCATTGCCTCGATTTGGCGTCAGGAGAACCAGACCAGATACGCCCTGGAGATCGCGAAGCAGAGCGGCCAGTTGTACGACAAGATCGCGGGGTTCGTCGAGACCCTTCAGGATATCGGGAAATCCATGGACAAGGCCAGAGAACACTACGACAAAGCCATGAACCAGCTCTCCACCGGCCGGGGCAATGTCATTTCCCGGGCCGAACGGATTCGCCGGATGGGGGCCAGAGCAAGCAAACGACTGCCCCCTGAATGTGTTCAGGAGGCAGTCGAGGACGAAGACGAGGCCTCGTCTGTTGAGAACGAAAACCAGAGCCTTCAGAGAAATTCAGACTTCGGAACAGTGTCTTGATATTTAAACGTAATACTTTAAAATAGTTGGAAGTATTTTCAATGACTTCAAAATTGGAATTTGAATTTCGTGCTTGTTTCGTATTTCGGATTTCGTGCTTCGAATTTATAATAACCCGATATTTGTGCAAAAAAATATCCAAATTTTGGAGTACGGGAAAGAGCTCTGAATTATAACCCAGCGGCAATCTGTTCGAATCGTTCTATGGTAGCGCTGAAAAAATTTTTCCAGCCGGTGCAGAGCAGGCTGAGGCCTTCCGGTTCTTTTCCCCAGTTTCTCCTGAACTTTCGGCAGTCTCCCCTGCACAACCGCAAAAATTCACAGCGCTTACATTCATGGTTCCATTTCTTCTTGCCGCATGAAAACTGACGGTACGCTGCAGAATCCCTGATGTCAGCAAAGGACTGGTCCATAATATTGCCGAGCTTATAGTCCGGGTGGACAAAAAAATCGCAGGGGTACACATCCCCGTTGTATTCAACCACCAGATAGCGGTCACAGGCGCTGCTGTTATAACAGTCTATGGCGGTATCGCGCACCAGTTTTGCAAGGACCGATTCAAACAGCCGGATGGAGATTTTGAACGTATCGTTCGCAAACCATGCGTTGAAGATCCGGATCAGGAACTCGCCCCATTCTTCCCCGGTGATGGCGTATTCCGGAACAGAGCCGTCCGGAGCCGTTTCCACACAGGGTATGAACTGGATATGGGTGAATCCCCGGCCTTTCAGATACTGATACACCTCATGGGGCCTGTGGACATTGCCCCTGCTCACCAGGACCAGGGCATTCACCGGGACGCCCCCGGCAGTGAGAGTGGAAATCCCTTCCAGGACTTTCCGGTGTGTGGGTCCGTTGCTCGCGGTTCTGCGGTAGAGGTCATGGACACGAGCCGGGCCGTCCAGGCTCACCCCGCAGAGGAAACGGTATTTTCCCAGAAACCTGGCCAGGTCTTCGCTCACATGAAGGCCGTTCGTCTGGATGCTGTTGGATATACGGGAGCCTTTCCGGGCATACTGTTTCTGGCAGGATATCGCTTTCTGGAAAAAGGACAGCGGCATGAGGGTGGGTTCACCCCCATGCCAGACCATTGAATATATATCCTGTTTTGTTCCCATGTATGCACTGATCAACCTGTCGAGCACCTCATCGGTCATGCGCCGCGGAGGCTGTTTCTCCACCACCGAGTTTCCGCCGGATTTCAGATAGTAACAGTACCGGCACCTTGCATTGCAATCGGATGAAACCGGTTTGATCAACAGTGAAAAGGCTCCCATAGCGTTTTGCTTTCTATCCTTTCGAAGGGATTCTGGCTCGGCTTTCCACTTCGTTCAGATCAAGATGATTCCGCATGTACTTGGAAGACGCTTCACAGTCCGGAGTATGATCCCACGACGTTCTTCTGCCTTTCCCTGACGCCTCAAACACCAGCCTCCGCCTTTTCTGGCTCTTGAGGACCGACTGCCGGACGGCATCCGGGTCCTGGTGCGCAAAGACCGCTTCCTGCATGTGCCTTGCGGTCTCTTCAAATTCCTCCAGCAAAGCCAGGTTGCGCAGCTCCAGAGGATCTTTCTCCAGATCGAAGAGCTGCGGAGGATCAGGCTGGCTATAGATATACTTGAACCTTCCCTGTCTAACCATGAAACAGGGTGCAATCGATCCTTCCGCAAAAAACTCCGAAATGACAGTCCGGCCTGCATCTCCTTCTCCGCCTTCGATGAGGGGCACAAGGCTTTCGCCGTCCAGGGGGGCCGCCGGGCTTTCGAGGCGGGGACTCCCTGAAATATCCAGCAGTGTGGGAGCCAGGTCCACAAGGGAGACCGGGCAGGATAGCCTTTTGGCATCGGAGCCGTCCGGCGTCTTGATGATCAGGGGGACCCGGACTGATTCTTCAAAAAAGGACATCTTGTACCACAGTCCCTTTTCACCCAGCATGTCCCCGTGATCAGCCGTGAACACGATCACGGTGTTTTGGTCAAAACCGGTATCAGACAGTGCTTTCAAGATACTGCCGATCTTGTCGTCGATATAGCTGATCTGGCCGTAATAGGCATGCCGGGCGTTTCGCACCTGCTCATCCGTCACGGCATCCGGGCTCTGGAGATAGGCCCGTCGCAGCCGGAGACTGTGCTGGTCCAGGTCTTGGTCAGGGATATACCCGGTCGTCGGCATATCGATGGCGCCGTGATCGTAACGGTCCCAGTGCTTTTTCGGGCAGGCATACGGGTCATGCGGGTTGGTGAAGGAAACCGTCAGGAAAAACGGACGGTCGTCACTGCTGCGGGCCAGGTCATAGACTTTTCTGACCGCACAAAATCCCACTTCATCATCGAAATCAATCTGGTTGGTCCGTTCACAGGACTCGGCCTGCCTCACGCTGTCCATATTGTGATACCACCAGTCGAACCGGTCCTCCGGCCGGGTCCAGTCCGGGGTCCAGCCGTGATCGCTGGGATAGACGTCGGTGGTGACACGCTCTTCATATCCATGCAGCTGATCCGCGCCGACAAAGTGCATCTTGCCGGCAAGGCAGGTCTGGTAGCCGTTATCGCGAAGGTAGTGGGCGATGGTCGGGATATCCGCTGGAAATTCAGCCCCGTTATCAAAGGCCTGGATCCTGGACGTGTGCTGCCCCGAGAGCATGGAAAACCTGGAGGGGGCGCAGATGGGATTGTTGCAGTAGGCGCTTTCAAATACCACTCCATCCTCGGCCAGAGAATCGATGTTCGGAGATTTGACCACCGGATTCCCGTAGCAGGGAAGTGCCTGGGCGCAGAGCTGGTCCGCCTGGATTAGAAGTATGTTGGGGGGTTGTGTCATCTTGAATACTCTCCTTTCAATTGTCATGCACCATCAGGCGCGGCCTGCCGCGCCACTTCAAGCCAGTTTTTCCAGGTGTCGGGGTGATCCGCGATCCATTCCTCGACATGGCGATCAATGTCGGCCTGGGTGTCTTCACCCTGTCTCATTCTGGCATTCTGGGCCGAGATATCCTCCACTGAAATCTTGAAAACTTCAAAGAGCTTTTGGGCAGCCGGGTTCTCCTTGATGAATTTATTGTTGGCCACGATTTGAATATCGTTGATAATGAAACCAAGCTTGATCGGATCGCTCACCGCTCCTTCCACGTCGGTTGCAACCATTTGATCGGCCTTATCCGCAAATTCTTCCATGGGAGAGATTTCAGGGACGTTTATCCAGACCACATCCTGGCCCGGCTTGAGTTTGTTCACTGTCCAGTTCGGAGCCCATGTATAGTACAGTACCCCGTTTCCATCCATGTAATTGGCCAGCACATCGGCAAACATGGCGTTATAGGAGGCTTGCACGAGATTGATGTGCTCCTCAAGATCATAGACTTTGAGATGATGGGCCATCACATTGGCCACGTTCCAGCCTGGAGGGCAGCCGATAAGATCGGCCTTGCCGTCGCCATTGGTGTCAAAGGCCTTTTTGACCTCCTCCCTTTTGAAATCGGCCAGGGAAGTGATGTTGAATTTTTCCTGATGCTTCTTGTCGATTAAATACCCCTGAAGTCCGCCGGATTTCACCACGTAACCGTAGGCATCTGCTTTTTCGTAAAAATTTTTGGGGAGTTGGGGATACTGGTTCGGAAACCAACTGTTGGCCCAGAAATCGATAGTGCCCTGAGTCACTGACACATAGAACAATGGATTTTGCAGCATTTTTGGTTCCGGACATTCGTAGCCAAGCTCAGTCAACGCCCTCCGGATCAAGGTTTCGTGGAAGTACCCGGTATCCCAGGTGCAGCGGCCCTGCTTCACGGTCACCCCTTTGCCCGGCAATTCTTGATAGGCCTGACTTTGACCCGCTGAGACAAACAGGAACGCTAGCGACAAAACAAAGGCGCTGATCAAGGGGTTTAAGATTGACTTTTTCATAACTCCTCCTTTGTGTTGACTGTCAAACGATCCGGGACATTCGTCCAGGCAATCGTTTTGGCAGTATATGGTTACAGCCGGCCTTATTTTTGATCGGTCAGCCGGCCAAAGCGCCTATTCTGACGTGATGCGGCTTAAAGACTTGTTCTTTTTTCGCGACACCCGCTTTATTGGTGCTCAATTGCCACTATTCAAAGGACGTTTCGATTCTCGTCCGTATCTGCTGGAGGTCGGATACGATCCTTTCGCTCAGATCGCCGTCAACGGTGCGCTTCACAGAAATCCCCACCCCCAGCGTCATGACGGTTTGTCCGTTTTCCCGCAACGGCACGGAAAACCGGTGCATCCCGGGATAAAACAGGGCAAAATCGTCCTGCAGATCATTCTCTTCAGCATAGCGGATCATTTTCTCCAGATCCTTTACCCGGAGCGGTTCCTCGTGATCATCAGCCTCTTTTTCAAGGAAGGCCGGGTCATGCAATTTTTCAGGCGGTATAAAAAAAACCGCTCCCTGGACGCTCAACTGCAGCTGCAGGCTCTTTCCAGCCGGATACAGAAGCGGCGACCTGGAATCCATGTAACATTCCAGACAGAACATGGTCTGGTCCACACAGGTAAAGACGTTGACGGAAACCCGGTACTGTTCATGGAGATACTTCCTCTGCTCCCGGATGATCTGTATGGGCGTATTATGGTCAGCCATGACACGCCCCCAGAAATAAATTTTCCGGCCCAGGGTATACCGGCCTTCGGATGTTTTCCGGAGCACCCCTTCTTCGGTAAGCACTTTGAGAATTTTGTTGACCGTAGACGGGCTGGGGTTGTCCAGGACCCTTGAAATATCCGAAAAACGCAAGTCTTTCCGGTTTCTGCTGATGGCGTCAATCACCCGGACAGCACGGGACAAGAGTGATTTCTGATTTTCCATAACTACACATATATATACTTGACTTCAAATAAATGTAGCATACTCTACCCCTTTATATTTGTCAAACATTTTCAAAGCCCCCGTGAGACGCCCGCTGACCAGCTCCACAGCGAGAGCTGCGAAAAAGGACGATCGGTCCTATCATTTTATCATGTATCTGGCCGGAAGCAACCATTCACACGCCACAGGGTATATCCTGCGCCAGTCCATCAGGCTTAAGGGAGTGAACACTGCCAGAGACCTCTTTGATCTCGGGCGCTTCTTTTCCGAGATCCATGCCGGAAAAATGCCACAGGCCCGGACCAGGAAGAGCTGGACAAGCTCTTTGTCCGGGAGCTCTGCAGTTTGAACGAGGATAGTGCCTTCTGGGCCGGTTTGGAGCGTACATATGACCGGCTGCATCCTTAGAAGGATGTCCCGGCACTAACTTCATAAGGATCTCACCATCATGTCCCCCTATCTTGTCTCAATCGTACGCTATGAATCGCCCTTAGAATCAATGCGACAGGCCATCGATCTCTGCGATGGATGGCGGATTTTTCCCAATAGGCCACGAGTGTTCCTGAAGCCCAACATCCTCACCTGGTCTCGAGGAGGGTTTCCCATGTGGGGGGTCATAACCACTTCCCGGCTGGTCCACATCACAAATGAGTCTCAAATGACAAATTCCAAACACAGAATAGGCAACAAGCACGTTCGGCTCGCTCTGTTCTTGTCTTTTGCCTTTTTTGGAATTTGAGTATTGGAATTTGTTTGTTATCTGGGATTTGATATTTATGATTTGCTTCAAGATCGTGATGGTTTAGGTTAACAGAATTTCTTGTTTTTCATGGCACAGAATTGCGCGTAAGTCACTAAAAAATGGTCGGCGGACTTCGGGATTAGGCCCGGCTGGGTTGGCGATAGGTTCAATTTCCGGCAGCCAGGTACAGACTTCGCAGAACTTGCTGGAAAAAAAATTTTTTCCTTGACTATCCAATCAATGGTGGTTATATTACTTTTGTTGGCCAAATTGGTTGGCCTTTTTTTATTTTTTTCTTTGGAGAAGTGAAGTTTTATGACCAAGAAGATGTACGTAGGGAATCTGGCCTTTCAGTCCACGGAAGATGACATTCAAAATCTGTTCGCCCAGTATGGAGAAGTCAAGTCCATTAATCTCATCACCGATAGGGAGACCGGCAGGTCTCGTGGTTTTGCTTTTGTCGAAATGGACGATGAAGCGGCCAAAAACGCCATGCAGAGCCTTGACGGCACTGATTTGGATGGTCGAAATCTCAAGGTCAACGAAGCACGGCCCCGGACCTAGATTCCCGTTTGTCACATCTCATGTGATGTGAAATAATTTGTTGAAAAAAACCGCCTTACGAGGCGGTTTTTTTTTTGGCCTTCCCCAAAGGGGGACTCGTTCCCTTTCACCCATTTGTGAAGCTTCATCCTTGAAGAGTTGCGAAAAAATTTGATCGGTCCTATCATTTCCGTAAATAAAGAGCTCTTTCCAGTGAGCTGAAATTTGTATGAATTTTTGGACATTTTATTGTGAATTGTTTGCAAATCGAGGTTTCAGGTGTCAGATGTCAGATTTTAAGGCATTGATATTGTGTATCTTTTCTTTCCCTCATATGAAACTTCATTTAAGAATGCGGAATAATACGAACCGGTCACAGGGCTCTCTTGCGCTTAAACGCTTCCGGCTCTCGGTTTTCTAAGGTTCGCTCATGGGGGATCCCTGCCCCCTCCGGACTCTTAGGCTCTGCTATAACCTTTGATGTTGCATGAATGACAATCTTCTGCAGTCTTATGATTTGAAGCCATAGACGCGGTCCGGTTTCCCCCATTTCGCGAGCCTAAGAAAACCTGAGAACCTCCCAGCGAGGTCGCGCAAGAGAACCCTGTCACCCGGTTCGTAAAGAGAGTGCCAGTGACTCAAATTGAAGTTTCTTCCTCGATCAAACTGGCAACTGTGGACTTGAGCTTTATTGTAACAGCATGCCTGTATATTGTAATAAATATTCGATAGTTATATGTCAGGCCTGCCAGAGGCAGGGCTGACACCTGAAACCTGTGGGATGTTCAATTTTGAAGTCAAATAGATTATTTCAAGCAGTTAACTCTCATAATTGGTACAGGTGTACGAAGTCTGAAGTATAAGAGGCCCGAAATCTTTTTTCTCAAAAAACACAGTATGTTCTTCTATGTCATTTTCCTTTCTCCACGCCGCCGACATCCATCTGGACAGTCCGCTCAAGGGTCTGGAAAGCTATCCCGACGCCCCTGTCGAGCAAATCAGAAACGCCACCCGCCGCGCCCTGGACAATCTGGTTGATCTGGCCATCAGCGAAGCTGTGTCTTTTGTGCTCCTGGCCGGGGACATCTTCGACGGTCCCTGGCGGGACTACAACACGGCCCTGTTCTTCGCCCAGCGCATGGGTCGCTTGAAGGAGGCCGGGATTCGGGTCTTTCTGGTGACCGGGAACCACGATGCGGCCAGCACCATCGGGAAGAACCTGAGTCCTCCGGACAACGTCCGCATCCTGAGCAAGAATCAGCCGGAAAGTATTTATCTGGAGGAGCTCGGGGTGACCATCATCGGGCAGGGCTATTCCAGGCGGGATGTCCAAGAGGACCTGGCCGCGAATTATCCCGTCGGCCGGACGGATACCTTCAATATCGGCCTGTTGCACACCGCCCTGAGCGGACGGGCCGGCCACGAGCCCTACGCCCCGACCAGCCTGGATATTCTGGCCTCGAAGGGCTACGATTACTGGGCCCTGGGCCACGTTCACCAGCGGGAGGTCGTGGACCGCGATCCCTGGATCGTTTTCCCCGGGGCCTTACAGGGCAGGCACATCCGGGAGGAAGGCCCCAAAGGCTGCACCCTGGTCCTGGTCGAGGACGGCCGGGTCAAGCAGGCGGTGCATCACGACCTGGATGTGCTGCGCTGGCAATTGTGCCGGGTCGATCTGGATGGATGCGAATGCGAGGAGCATGTTTTCGGCGCAATCCGCCTGGCCCTGGAAGGGGCGGCTGATGCCGGGGACGGCCGGCCCGTGGCGGTAAGGCTGGAGCTCGCGGGAAGGACCAGCCTGCACAACCTGCTGCACGACCGGGAACAACAAGTCCAGGAGGAATGCCGCACCCGGGCGGTCGGGCTGGGAGATATCTGGCTGGAGAAAATCAGCCTGCGGACGCGACCGCTGCTTGAAAACGGAGAAGTCGTGGCCCCGGACTCCCCCCTGGCCGGGCTTCTGCGAAGCATCGAAGAGTTGAGCCTGCCTTCCTCCTGCCAGGATCAGATTCCGGAACTGGCCGACATGCTGTCCAAACTGCCTCCGGAAATCAAGAACGGAGAGGACCCGATTGATCTGGGCGATCCGGAAAAACTCAGACAGATGCAGGACGAGGTCAAGGAACTGCTGCTCGGCCGCCTGCTGCGCCAGGGGGAAGGGTCGTGATCATCAAGCGTTTTCATCTGGAGGCCTTTGGGCCGTTCACCGACGCCGGCCTTGAATTCGATGGCGCCGGCCCCGGACTGCACATCGTCTTCGGGCTAAACGAGTCCGGCAAGAGCAGTACCTTGCGCGCTCTGAAGGCCTGGCTGTTCGGTTTTCCCGAGCGGACCGCGGACAATTTCTTTCATGCCAACGATCGGCTCTGTGTTTCCGGAACCCTGTCCGACGGCCAGGGCGGCGAGCTTGTTTTTTCTAGACGCAAGAAGCGCAAGGGCAGCCTCCTCGACCCAGAGGGCAACGTCCTCGATCAGGACCTGATCCGGGCCTGGCTTCAGGGCCTGGACCGGGACGGCTTCGAAACCCTGTTCGGCCTGGACCATGCCGGGTTGGTCAAAGGCGGAACCACCATCTTGCAGGAAAAGGGCAGCGCCGGGACGACCCTGTTTTCAGCCGGAACCGGCATCGCATCTGTGGAGCGGATCCAGTATGATCTGCAGGAGGAAAGAAGGGAGATTTTCAAGCCCCAGGGGTCAAAGCCAAGACTCAATGCGGCTATCAAGCGATTCCGGGAGCTCAGAAAGGAAATCAACCAGGCTGCGTTGTCGAGCCATGCCTGGAAAGAGCAGGAGCGGGCTCTGCGCCAGGCCGAACGGGATCTGGACCAGATCAAGGCCCAAAAGAAAAAGGTCCGGGAAGAGCAGCAGCGTCTGAAGCGCCTGCAGCAGGCCCTGCAGCCCCTGGCGCGTCTGCGCGAAGCCCGGGACGGACTCGAAAGTATGGGCAGCGTCCCCTCGCTCCCGGATGATTTTGCCAGGCGCCGCCAGGAAAATCAGGAGCTGCTGCGCCAGTCGGATCGAACCCTGTCCGCGGCCGGGAAGCGCCTGGCTGAGTACAAAGCCGAAATACAATCAATCGAGCTCAACACCGAGCTCCTGGACCAGGCCGAGACCATTCATGACCTGCATCAGCGTCTGGGGGCTTACCGCAAAGGGGTGTCCGACCGTCGCGGCCTCGAAAACAGTCGTCTGCAGGAGGAAGCCGCTGCAGCCGCAATCCTGCGCCGGGTCAGGCCGGATCTGAATACGGACCGGGTCGAGGACCTGGGGGCCCTGTTCAGGCAGCGCCGGGAGATCATCGCCCATGGCAATAAGCTCGGCGTCCTGCAGAAGGAGAGCCAGGACAGCCTTCAGGCCCTCAGGTC
>JAIPER010000097.1 GCA_021737115.1 Desulfohalobiaceae bacterium | reverse complement strand
TTCCGTGATCTTGTAAGACCAGTAGATGCCCTCCGGGGTATTGTTCTCGGTCTTGCAGCCGATAATGCAGGCCCCGCAGCCCACGCATTTCTGATGGCCGATGACCATTACCCATTTCGTCATGTTGTCTCCCTCCTTACTCCTTGACGATTTTGACCCGGGTGGTCCCGTAATAGGCCGAGGCGCCGCTCAGCCGGTCATAGTCGGCCGGAATGATGTAGTTGTTGTTGCCTCCGCGGGGCTTCCGGCCGAAGACTTTCGCGGCCAGGTGGCCGTAGGCCCAGTGGCCCTGTCCGTAGCATTTGGCCACCGTACCCGGCCGGACACCTTCCCATAGTTTGGCTGTGCAGCCGATTTCTCCGGATGGAGAGATGATCTTGATGGGATCGCCGTCCTGCAGACCCAATCTCTTTGCGTCTTGGGGGTTGATCTTGGCCACGTCGGCGTATTTCTGTTCCCCGGGGTCAAGATCCTTGAGTTCATGGTACCAGGAGCAGTTGGCGGACCGGCCCTCCCGGTTCAACCTGGATTTGTGATCCACGAAGAGAAGCGGGTACTCAGAGGGATCCCCGTGAACATACGGTTCCTCGTAATGGGGCACAAAGGCTGGTTCACCCCGGGCTTGGTAGTTGCAGACCTCCAGGACCTGATCCACGGTGGTCCCATGCTTTTGGGCGTGTTTTTCCAGGGCCTGTTTCAGGGTCTCTGAGTAGAACTCGAACATGTGGGTCTTGGTCTTCATCTTGCCCCAGCGCTTGCGGTAGGGATAGGGATCCGAGTTGGAGATGCCGATTTTTTTGAACTCCTCCCAGCCGTTAATTTTGTCCCCGCCCTCCCATTTGGCCGGATTCCAGAGCTTCTCGGTGACAATCTTGACGGCATGCTCGGCGAATTGTTTCTCATCCTCCGGGGGTTTGCCTGTTTCCGGGTCCAGGAATTTCTCTACATGGTAGCGGTGCAAGAGATCAAAACCCTTGTCAGCCAACTTCTTGCCGATGAGATAGGGGATCTCGGTTTCATCGATCTTGTAGTCGAAAGGCAGGTCGATAATGGGCTGCTGCAGGACCACGTGCCGGTAACCGTGGCCGTGGGATTTGGTGTAGCCCCATTTTTCGAATTGATGGTGGGTGTCCGGCAGGACGATGTCAGCAAACCAGGAGAACTCGGAGGCATTGGTGGTGATGTGGGTCAAGAATGGAATCTTGGCCAGGGCCCTGTCCCAGCGCTGTCCTTCCGGTGCCGAGAAATTGAAGTTGTTCATGTAGGCTATGGCCACTTTGATCTCGTTCGGATCTTCATTCAAAATTGCATCAGCAGTGCGGTTGGTGTTGACCCCGCCCCCGGATTTGCCTTTTTTCAGATTGGGAAACTCCAGCCGGCCGCGCTGGTCGATCTTCTCATGCTTCTTGCCGGTCTTGGCGATTTCGTCCAGGTAATCCCCGTGATCAGGGAAGTCCTGGACATGGACTTTGTTGGCCTTGAGGGTGCCGCCTACATTGTCCACGCCTCCGGTCAGGCCATTTAAGGCATGGCAGGCCATGGAGGCGTAAGCGCTGCGTACTTGCATGCACGGGCCGCCTCCGACCCAGGACATGACCCGGGGAGCGGCCCGGGCAAAATCAATGGCCACCCTGCGGATTTGGTCTGCTGGAACTCCGGCTTTTTCCGCGGCCCATTCCGGAGTCTTGTCCTTGAGCTCGATATTCCACCACTTGACCAGACCATGGGTGTATTTCTCCTGGAACAGGGTTTCGTCAACCGTCTGGCCCTTTTTGAAACGGTTGCTGCCGTCGATGAAATCTCCCACAAAATCCCGATACCAGAGCCCCTCGGTCAGGATGACATAAGCCATGGCCACAGCTAAGGCCCCGTCCTGGCCTGGTTCGGCCGGAATCCACTCGTCCGCCTTGGCCGCGGTGGCCGACAGCCTGGGCTCGACGATAGCCACCTTGGCCCGATCCAGAGCCTTGCCCCAGGCCGAGCTGTAGTAGGAAACCTGGCGGTTGGCCGCCAGCGGGTCCGCCCCCCAGAGCAGGATGTAGCGGGTGTTCTCCACGTCGTACTGCCGGTAGGCCCACAACCCTTCCGTATAATAGGGGCCGAATTTCTCTCCTTCGGCGCACAGGGTGCTGTGGGAGATGTTGCTGGGAGAGCCGATGATTTTGGTCATGGAATCGTAGAGCACGTCGCGCATGTAAGTATAACGGCCGCGCAGGAGCATGTACTTGTGTGTTTCGTTGTTCTTGCGCAGCTCCATGATTTTGTCGGCAATGGTTTCCAGGGCCTCGTCCCAGGAAATGGGTACGAAACCCGGATCCTGATCGCGGCCCTTTTGGGGATTGGTCCGCTTCATAGGTACCTTGATGCGGTCCGGGTCGTAGACCTGCTGCAGGCCAAGGTGTGATCTGGGACAGCTGGCCCCCATGTTCACCTTGGAATGGGGATTTCCCCGGACCTTGACTGCCCGGCCGTCCACGACGTAGACCTGCTTGGAACACCAGGAGGTGCAGCCCTGGCAATTGGCCGGAAGCCATTGCCCGGCTTCTCCCGGTACCGCGGCCCGGGCTTGTTCCGTCCGGACAAAGGCCCGCAAAGCGGGCATCCCGCCCATGACTGCGCCCGCAGCCAAAGAACCCTTGACAAAAGACCTGCGAGACAGAGGTGCGATTGGGGCTGATTTGTTGCCATCGAATTGGTGTTTCATAAATCGTCCCTTTTGTTTTGGTTCATGTTCATGTTGGCCGATCCGTCTGCTTCATCCGTTTTTTTCCTTTTCCAGAAGCGCCTGAAGGCAAATGCGTAATTCCCGGCTCGAACAGGGCTTGCGCAAGGCGGCGAAAATATTTCGGCGCATGGCTTCCTTCAATTCCGGATGGTAAGTCCGGCTGGACAGGACAATGGCTGAACATCCGGAATCTCTTTGAAACATACGCTCGAAAAAATGATCATTAAGGGTCACGACATCGAGGTCGGCCACAACGGCAGGTAAACCCTTTGTCCCGGACAAGGCCTGCAGACATTCCTCCGCGGTATTCACCGGCCAGCGACGGCTTCCTGTCTCCGGGAGCACAACGTCGAGCCAGTCACTGGTATCCTGGTCCGCTCCCAGTACAATGACCCATTGTTGTTCCATTTCAGAACTTCGTATCAGTGTTTTGACATTTAAAATTAACAGTATGAAATAATGGTATATATTTTAATGTTTCAAATTATAGAAAACGGCAAAGGTCTGCATTTATGCCTCATTTACCAGAAGTTGGCATAATTTATGGTTTGTTTCTGCCTTCCAATGAAACTATTTGTCTTGTTTCAGGTATGCGCGCAAGCTTATATCTAATCACTGTATACTTTCAGAGACGAGGAAGCGGCCGAACCTAGCGGCAGGCAAAACTGCCCTGTTTTGCAGGTAAGCAAATCACATGCCGTCTTTCAGCCGGTTGGCATCAGGCAGGGTGATTTGAATTCAATATCTTGATTTAAAAAGGAAACTTGAGGAAAAAAGCAGAAGAAAGACGAGGCAGAAAAGAAGTATCTGGGAACGGAAAGTGTGTCCAATATCGTAACACTTTGGAGTATGCTGCTATTTTAAGTAGTATTTCCGCAAGCTTATGTTATGTGTATTTTCTGAACAGAAGACCGTCCTGTATATAAAATGGACAGGAGGTGGAACTGGAGGGTGGCCGGAATCGATCCTCCCCTGACCCCTCCCTGATGCGGCTGCAAAAAAACTTTTGCAGTCGCCAGTGGTCAGTAGTCAGTTTTCAGAAGTCAGTAAATCCAAAGATTTAAATGAGAAAATAAATCACTTGAAGCGTTCGCTCTAAACTTTTAGAAGATGCGTCCTCCCTGGCCAGGGAGCGGTCGGGGGAGTCAGGGCAAGCAAAGGCAAGCGAACCGTCCGGTGATCAAACTAGAAAGGCCGCTGTTAGTCATCGGCACTTTGTATACTGATCCCCATTTTGGTTTTTACAACAAAGACTTGCGACACCAAGGCTCCAGGCCTAAATTTCACAAAAAGCTAAGTTGGATCGGTATAACAAGCTTGTGGCCGTTTTGTGACTTGATACTGATAAAGAATACGTAATCGAACTTACGAATCAGAGCACTAAGCTTCCTGATCGATCTTGAATTTTTTCATTTTGCTGTAGAGCGTGCTCCGGCCGATGCCCAGTTTTTCCGCGGTCAGTTTCTTGTTCCAGGCGCACTCTTCCAGTTTCTGCAGGAGCAAGTCTCTTTCATGGGAGCGCATGGTTTTTTCGTTGGTGGGATTTTTCCACTGCTCATGGAGCTTGTCAGGCAGGTCCGACGGTTTCAGGCTGTCTCCCCGGGCCATGATGGTGGATTGTTCCATGACGTTTTCCAGCTCGCGTATGTTTCCCGGCCAGGGATAGCGCAGAAGCAGCCGCATGGCATGGGGGCTGATGTCCCGGATTTGTTTTCCTTCCCTGGCTGAGAAGCGGGCCGCAAAATGACGGGCCAGAAGAGTGATGTCATTTCCCCTGGATCGAAGCGGTGGCAGTTGAATCGGGACCACTTCAAGCCTGTAGTAGAGGTCTTCGCGAAACCGGCCGGCCCTGACTTCCTCCAGCAGGTCCTTGTTCGTGGCCGCGATGATCCTCATATTAACAGAAATGGTCCTGCTTCCGCCGAGCCTTTCGAACTTCTGGGTCTGCAGCACGCGCAGCAGCTTGACCTGAGCCTCAGGCGGGATTTCACTGATCTCGTCCAGGAAAACCGTTCCTCCTTCCGCCTTTTCAAAACGGCCCGGTCTGGCCGCGTCCGCCCCGGTAAAGGCGCCTTTTTCATGCCCGAAAAGCTCCCTCTCGATCAGGGTGGAGGGGAAAGCCGTGCAGTCAATGATCACAAAGGGCTTGTCCTTGCGCGGGCTTTTTTCGTGAATGGCCCGGGCCACCAACTCCTTGCCGGTGCCGCTTTCGCCGTAAATGAGGACCGAGGCGGTGGTTGGAGCCACTTCGTCGATGAGATTGAAGATTTTCTGCATTTCAGGGTCCCTGCCGACAATATTTCCGTAGACCGGATTCCCTTCGAGCCGAGAGCGCAGGTCAAGCATTTCTTCTTCCTGGGCGGCGGCCCGAAAAATGCTGTCCGCGGTGTGGGCGATGATCAGGGCCACCAGATCGACTTCCGTGAAATCGCAGCCGCAATCCCCGGGGCAGGCGACGACCAGAGCCCCGAAAAGGTTCTTGTGGCTGTCCAAAGGGATGACAGTCTGGGAGAAAGACTCTGCAAAGGTTTCGTCCACCAGGGGGAGGCGGAAAAGATCCCTCGATTTGTGCATGGAAAGAGGGGGAAGGGCGGACAGGGTCGATTCCACATCGCGCAGCAGCTTCTGGTCCTGTATGATCTCGCTCCCGCTGCCGGAAAGCCTGTAGAGCCTGCTTCTGTCCTGACTGTACAACAGCAGGACCATCTGTTCACAGGTCAGGATTTCCCCGAGTTTGCCAACAAGGCACCGCGCGGCAGAGTCAAGCTGGGTTTGGGCGGATACGCTGTGGATCACTTCATAGGCCGTGGAGAGCTGGCTGTGCATCTGTTCCAGGTTCTCGGCCTGATGCTGCAGTCGCCTGGTATTGTCTTCCAGACGGGCGGCCATGGTATTGAAGGATTCGGCCAGGGAGGCGAATTCATCTTTTCCCCGGACATCGACCCTGACATCGAGAAAGCCTTTGGCCATGTTCCTGGTCGCCTCGACCAGCGACTCCATGGGTCTGGTGATCCGGCGCATGAACAAGAGGCCGCCGGCCACTGCTGGCAGGAGGATGATCAGGGTGACCAGGCCGACTTCCAGCCAGAGCCGGTGCATCTCTGCCAGTAAGACATCCCTCTTGAATCCCATGCGCAGGGTCCCGGCCTTGCCCTCGAAAATCGGCCAGGCTATGTCCAGAAGATTTTTGTGGCCGCTCTCTGATTCTACTTGCACCAGGCTGAATCCGTTCTGCGGCGACGGGCTGTTGACCTTTAAGAGCTCTCGCGGGAAGCCTTTGTCAAAAGTGTGGGCCAGCAGCTGGCCCTGCCGGACCACGAAAATGTACTCCACGACCGGGTTGCTCCGGCGGTGATTGTTCAGGGCCTTGTGCAGGCCCACGAGGTCGTTGATCAGAATAGAATTGGCGATATGCAGGGACAGGGAATGGGCCTGGTTCTCGGCCCGGGCCTTGAGGCTCGAGCCAAGGGCTTCTGCGTAACGCTGAGAAGCCAGGATGGCCACCAGGAGACTGCTGATGACGACCAGGGAGGCCACTGCCAGAAGCAGGCTACCCTTGAGAGTTTTCGGGGCGATCCGCATTTGGTCCTTTTGTTTCAATGGTCCTGTTGATTCGCCGGATCGAATCATACCAGGAGTCTTTGGGAAGAATGAATCGCTCGATCCTTAGTGTGGACAAAATCTTTCGTCCTTCCGGGGTGGTGTGCATGCCCAGCAGAAGATCCTGAAGCTTCATCCGCAAAGTCGGCTCCAGGCCGGTGCTTACAACCAGCGGCGGTATCCCGAAGGGTTGAGAACGTTTAATGATTCTGGTTTCCTGTACAACCGGTGATCCGTTTTTACGCATGAAATCCCAGATCAAGCTGTCCACGGCCGCGGCGTCTACCAGCCCCCTGGCCACGGCCAGGATGGAGTTGTCGTGGCTGTAAGTGTAAATCGACTTTTTAAAGAACGTATCCGCATTTCGACCCATCTGCTGCAGCCAGTGAAGAGGCACGAGCCGCCCGGAATTGGAGTCGGGATCGGTGAAGGCGAAAACGGTGCCCTTCAGATCCTCCAGTGTTTGATAAGGGGAATCCTTATTGACGATCAGGTAGGAGCGGTAGGTATGATCCGCCTCGATCCTGGGGGTGACCAGGAGTTCGAACTTGCTTTCTTTTTTGGCTAGGGCGTATGGTCCGGAGCAGATAAAGGCCAGATCGAGCTGTCCCTGAGCAAAGAGCCGGTTGATCTCGGCATAGGTCTTGCGCTGAACAAACTCCAGTTGAGTGTTGACATTCCGGCTGACATAGCTGAAAAGCTCCATATACAAGGAGTGGGTTTCCCTGGGCGAAACCATGGCTCCAGCGGCAGCCCGCAGTCGTTTGCCGCCCTTTGCTTTGATTGGCGCCTCCGGGGCCACGTCCTCAAAATCGACCACAACCGTGTCCGCTTCAGGTGTTCGATCGCAGCCGGCCATCGCCGTAAAGACCAGAAAAATCAGACCCAAGAGGTTAAAAAACGACCTGGCGGGGCCACACCTTTGAGAATTATCCATAACTTGTTTTACCCACAAGAATTTTTTTTTCAAGAGCATAACGCCGGGCATAACCTGCCTAAAAACCCTTCAGGTTTTTCGGTCAGTGTGAATGCCCTTGTTGGGTGGATTCATCCATTTTTTTTGACAATGCCTCGCCCACCAGGGCATTGATGCTCACGCCTCTTTTCCGGGCCTCAATTGCCAGACGTTTATGCAGTTCCGGCTCAACACGAACGACAAATTTTCCGGAATAAGGTTTTTCCGGATCTTCACCCCGCTCAGCGCAGAATTCCAGATAATCATCGACCGAATTTTGAAAAGCCAGTCGCAATTGGTCTACAGTTTCGCCTTCGAATGTAATGACATCCCGCAAATTGATGACTTCTCCATGGAAAATATTTGCATCTTCATCGAATTCGACTTTGGCTGAATAACCTTTGTATTCCATCAGCGTTTCACCCCCGCTTCTTTTAAAAATCGCCTTACCGAACGAATGGTGAATTGATTCACCACCCGCTCCGGGTGAGGTCTATGAAAAACGGCCCTCACGCCCTTCAGAGCCACCCGGACGCGAGATCCCCTTCCTTCTGATATGTCAGCACCCAGCGCACGAAACAGTTTTTCAATATCTGACCATGGAATATCAGACCGGGCAGGCTGTTCCAGAATCCGTTCAAGCGTCTGGCGCTGTTTTTTATTCATGAATATATGATATCATTATTTAATATCATGTCAAGGGGAAGGATTGACAGCAGATTTTGGCGCCCAACGTTGAATTAAGCATTTATAGTGGTTATCAAAAGGGTTGCGTAGGTTGGATATAATCTCCCTTCCTTGTGAGTGTCAGGGAAGGGAGTTTGCTCCTATGACTCTTTCTGAAGCATACTCTTGAGCTTTTCCTTGCCGGGCACTTTGCCCACGGCCACAACTTCTCCATTGATCATTAATCCGGGCGAGCCCATAATTCCGGCCTTGGCTATTTCTTTGGCGTCCCGGACATGCTCTACGTGAGCAGTCAGGTTCAGTTCGGACAAGACCTGGAAGATCTGCTGTTCCAATTGATCGCACTGGGCGCATCCCGGTCCGAAGACCTTGATTTCCAGCCCGGATCGCTCCTCCTGCACAGGAAGTCCGGCCAACTTTTTGTATTCCCGGACAAAGGCCCGGGCATGGCCCTGTTCAGCTTTCTCCGGGATGTAATTCTTCTTTTTCAGCCTGGCCAGCAGGTCTGCCCCCAGTTATTCATCAGAGAATGACGTTCCGTACTGCTCATAGGCCTCCTCCAGGGCTTGTTTGAGGCCCATGATCCCGACCTTGACCCAGTTTACATTGATTAAGCTGTGATCTTCAGCCATTGCTCTATCTCCTTATTCCGGTTCACAGGTCAAATGACAGACTCCTGTTGGTGTTTCCAGGGCATAGGGGAAGTATTTGCGCTTGAACCAGAGGGCCACGTTGACCAGGCCGATGAGGACCGGGACTTCCACCAGGGGACCGATGACCGCGGCAAAGGCCTCTCCGGAGTTGATGCCGAAAACAGAGATGGACACGGCTATGGCCAGCTCGAAGTTGTTGGAGGCCGCGGTAAAGGACAGAGTGGTGGACTGTTCGTAGGTGGCCTTGAACTTCATGGACATATAAAAAGTAATCAGGAACATGACCACAAAGTAGACGCACAAAGGGATGGCGATGCGGATCACATCCAGGGGCAGGCGCACGATGTATTCGCCCTTTAAGGAAAACATGACCACAATGGTGAACAAAAGGGCGATCAGGGTAATCGGGCTGATCTTGGGGATGAACTTTTGCATGTACCAGTCTTCGCCCTTGGTCTTCAGACCGATGATGCGGGAGATGATTCCGGCGATAAACGGGATGCCCAGGTAGATGAACACGCTTTCAGCGATCTGGCCGATGGTCACATCCACCGCGGCCCCTTCCAGACCGAACCACCCGGGTAGGATGGTAATGAAGAACCAGGCATAGACCGAGAAGAACAGGACCTGGAAAACCGAGTTAAAGGCCACCAGGCCGGCGCAGTACTCGGCATCCCCTTTGGCCAGATCGTTCCAGACCAGGACCATGGCTATGCACCGGGCCAGCCCGATCATGATCAGACCGACCATGTATTCGTGATGGCCGGACAAAAAGGCGATGGCCAGCAAAAACATAAGGATTGGCCCGATGACCCAGTTCTGGACCAGTGACAGGGAGAGTATCTTGACATCCTTGAAAACCTCGCCCAGCTTTTCGTAGCGTACCTTGGCCAGGGGAGGGTACATCATCAAGATGAGGCCGATGGCGATGGGCATGTTGGTCGTGCCCACGCTCACGTAGTCCATGGCTTGGGTGACGGCCGGGTAAAGATAGCCGACCGAGACCCCGAAGGCCATGGCCAGAAAGATCCACAGAGTCAAAAAGCGTTCCAGAAAAGGCAGTTTTTTGGCCTCGGACATGACTTTCTGCCCTACTTTGTTACAGATTTTATAGAGGATGGTTTATTCCTGGGTGTCGCAGTGCGAGCGTTGTTTTTGCATTCGGCACAGCTCCTCCGGATCATAGGAGAGGATGGTGGCCAGATCCTTGCGGTCTTGTACGATTTAAGGCGATTCTGCAAGGTCTCGGGTCAGCCACTGGCGGAGCAGCTCAGGAAACTCATCAGTCAGGCGGTAGTAGACCCAGCGGCCTATTTTACGGCTTTGGACCACATCCGCGTTATGTTTGTCAAGAATGTGGATTTTGGCAGCTGCTTCACCTTTTCAGGATGACCCTCCAGGTAGCGCAGGGAGTACTGTTTTCAGACCTCGGCAACAGACCGGACAGATATTTCTGTGTGCCGGAGCATTCGCACCCGTCAGTATAAGAATCCTGCAAGGTATAACGGGAGGGTGTTTGCCCTCCCGATTTCAATCCCGTCCTTGAAAATGAATGCATTTCCCAATCCCTTTATCTGCTTCCTCT
>JAIPER010000096.1 GCA_021737115.1 Desulfohalobiaceae bacterium | reverse complement strand
GGTGAATTTATTGACCCGCGACAGCGGGATGAAGCTTTCCTGGCTGCGATTAGCAGGCTGGAAATCTCTTTCTTCATTCGTGCCTATTCGTGAGCATTCGTGGACAAAACTCTGTATTTCTTGTAACATAATTTTTTTGTTCCTTGTCATGATAATACACACCCCCTCCTGACCGAACTCAGAATATCCTGGATACCCCCGGGTCCTTGGAGACATCCAATCTCCAGGTTCGGAACCCGCCGTGTGCATTGACGCCCTGCACCCATTCGTCCAGGAAGCGCCGCTTGGTCCGGTCCCGGTCAAAGACCGGATCAAGTCTGGTGATGATCCATTATTCGCATGGGACATCGACCTCCCAATACCCTCCTCTGGCTCCCCCCTTGCGTCGCAATAGGCCTTTGTCTTTTAAAATCTGTATATGACGCTGTATGGTTTTTCGGTGCCTTCCTGTTCTTTGGGCCAATTGGTTATAGGTGATACGCGGATTCTCTTTTATCAAGGACAATACCTGTTGGACCAGAGCTTTTTTGGGGACATCTTTAAGGACACTTTCAGGGACATTTTGTCCCTGATATTGATATTTATTGGATTCTTTCTGTTTTTCAGGGACAAATTGCTCGCTGGAATCCAAAGCCGGCCTGGCCATGATGGTCGTCTTGAAATAATCGTCACCAGCTTCAAAATCGGGGTCAATACCGGTAAATTGCCGTGTAAGGGGGATCACTTTGGTCCTGACTCCCATGCCTCTGGCATCTACATAGCCATAGTCTCGCATCACTTCCAGAACTATGGGGTTTCGCGGCGTTCTCCGACCCGCCTTCATTTTCTCAATGGTCATGGTGTTGGGCAGTGCCCCAGGACTGATTATCTCCAGGCGGTCGGCATATCGGGTAACCTCTATATCCACAGGTCTGGTCCAGTCCCGGTGCACCAGGGCATTGAGCACGGTCTCCCTTATGGCCTCCAGGGGATAAAGCCAAACCCTCTCACGTCGAAAACTCCTGTCAACCTCATTGCTTTCCACGGCAATAAATGGTTCAATGGTTCGTACGAATTTTTCCACCAACCCCTCGTCTATATTAGACATTGCCCGTCCCTTTTCTATGCTCCATCGGCCAAGCATCGGCCCGTCCAAAACCACATCCAGCAGGGCCTGGTACTGTTTATCGGCTACGGCAAAAGCCATGACTCTGAGGCCGGCCTGGGGTAAAAAGCGGCGAGGTGCAACCCCGAAAAGTGAGAGGCCGGCAATAGTGCATACCTCACGGCCCAGGGCATCGGTGGTCAAAAAACCGAGCCCATGCAGCCGTTCACTCCATTCAGCATCGCTGACCAGAGACTGCGGCTCGTCCAGGATATCCTGCAGATAATTTTCAAGCCTTGCTCGATCCAGATTTTTCAGTGATGTCCCTGAAACAGGCAGGGTTTCAACATGCAGCAGTCCCCCCGCCCCAAAGAGACGTAGAACCTGCTCCCGAGTAGCCCTACGGGTAGTGGAGCCCACGCGAAGGTATATATCTTCCCGGTCAGCATGCCGCAGAACATAAGGCTTGGCTGTACCGGCAGCTACCGATATGACCGCAACACGTTTATCCTCGTCTAGTGGCACTTCCTGATAATATGGAATAATTGCCGGATGGATATACCGGCCAAAAACAGTGTCCATAACCCATTCTTCAGGATTTGATCGGGTAAGTCCCACTATTTCGCCCGCATCTGAAACCCCCAGCAGAATCATACCGCCCTGCAGGTTGGCTAAGCCGACGGCCTCCCTGGCCAGCTGTTCCGGCCGGATATTATCAAGCTTGAATTCTACTCCGGAGTTTTCTCCAGCCTCAATCAAGTCAAAGATATACTGTTTTTTCATAAAGACTTGCCTTCATCACGAGCGGTGTGTTTTTTCCAGAGACGGGTGATGGTCGTTGATTTTCTCACCCTGGAACATTTGAAACCAGGGCGCCGAAGGGACATCTTTGCCCCGATCCTTCTTCCCAAAGCTGGCTCCGCCCGCAACCCAAAGGTCCAGGTTCACTTCAGGAATCGTTCTCCCACATTTGATCGAGAACAGACTTTATTTTCTTTTCAGATATCATCTTGAAACGGCTTGAAAACAGGGTCAAGAATACAGATTCCATAAGGGGTCAGACCGTCACGATCCGGGAAACAGTGTTCGCAATTTCCGCAAATCGCCTCCAGCACAGGTTCCATAAATGTTTCTCCTCCTTTAATGGAAATCCTACATCAAGCGGATTAAGATGTTATCTTCGGAAGCAATGGATGGCCGAACCGATTTACTTGACTTCTCTGGCCAGTGCCTTGTCCAGCAGATCCTGCATGGCCGCCAAAGTTGCTGCTGGGTTATCGTGGTCGAACGTCGCTGCTGTCAGTCGTTCTCGTCGAGCTTGAAGCGGAGGCGCACTATTCCTTCATTCCAATCATGCGTGGTGATGCGAAATCGTCCCAGTCAAACATCCGGACCATGGTCTGGTTGAGGAGATGTTCCACAGTGTGCATGCGGGGGATGTGGTGATCTGGCATAACGATTTATCTTTGAGTTAGAAATTCTTCCAACAAAAGCTCACCGGGAGTTACAGGATCAAGTTTTATCATGGTATGTTCACCTCAAGGGCCTTTTTCGGACTCCTCTTTTGTCACCTGTTTTTCAAGTTCCGTTTTTCGGGCTTGGAGTTCACCCATTTTCTTTTTCAGGCTTGAGATTTCCTTTTTGATCTTGCGAAGCTCGGTCTGATGCTTGATGTGCAAAAGATGGTCCCTGCCAAGCTCTTCCGCGATGTATTGCTCAAGCTGTCCCCTCAAAATCCTGATGTATGGATTTCCCCATATCACACCTTCACGATATTCCAATTTTCCGGCACGGATACCCTTCACAATGAAGTCCTGGTCAACTCCATATTCCTTTTTGGCCGTAACATCGCTCAGGGTAGACCCTTTTTGAGTCCACTCACCGTACTCAGCCATTTTTGCCTCTGTGGTTATCATGTATATTGGAGTCGTCTGTCCTTCGGTTCAGGGGGGTCTTCTATATTTTTCAGCTACATCAGATATCCATCGGCGATAATTTATTCAGAATTGTTTTGGTGTGGATATTTTTCTACCTCTTCACCTGCAACAGCATTTTCATGCAAGACCGGTTCTATCCTGGACAACTCATCCGCCATCCTGTTTTCAGCCGTCCACAAATCATAAGCCTGCTGCATGCGTAGCCAGATCCAGGGTCCATTACCGGCAAACCTGCCGATTCTCAGGGCCATCTCAGTTGTTACAGGATGAGTGCAAGCCAGTATCCGGTGTAGCTGCTGCCGGGAAACATTCAGCCTTCTGGCTGCTTCACTGACACTCAGGCAAAGATTTTTCAACACATCTTCGCGCAATACTTCTCCCGGATGAACCGGGGCTCTCTTTAATGGACGCCGGACAATATATTCCTGCATAATTCACCTCAATGATACTGTTCAAGATCCACTCTCAACGCTTGGCTTTCCTGCCATTCAAAAGTTATGCACCAGGGTCCGTTGACATGAATGCTGGGAACAGCTACCGGCCAAAAGGGTATCGCCATGCAGACATGTACAAATTGTCTGCGTATCGCCGGGAAGGCGATGACGCTTTGATCTGCCGGGCTCTCCTTAACTGCTGACTTTTCAACGCGCTGCCGGATTATCTTGTTGCCATTGATATGGCTTCAACTGGACACGTAGGAACACAAAGCCCACAGCCAAAACATTTTTCCTGATCGAATTCCAACTCGGCATCCTGAATGATTCGGACATTGAAAAGGCACCTTTCTTCACAATTTCCGCAATGGATGCAGCTGTCGAAATCTGTAACTGCCGCATATTCAGAACGCATCATGATATCATTTCGCCCGGTTCGTCTTATTATCTGCAATTCATGGCAGCAACATGAACAGCAGCTGCACAAAGCAAAAACTTCTGAGGAAAATGATATTTGCCCCTTGGCCATCCATTGATCATATTGGGTGAGCCTTTTTTCAAGAAATGAATCGAGCTGAAATTCGTTTTTCATACGTAGCCAACCATTTCAGTCCCAAAAAGTAGGTTGTAAGCAGCAGCCCGTTTCTGAAGGATTCAAGCAGTTCCAGAAGGTTTCCCCTTGATGCTGCGGTATGTGCCCCTGACTCCAAGCCGGTTCTTCCCCGCCTCAACGAACTGTGAAGACTGCAGACCCAATCTTTCTGTCAATGACTTATCCAGAGACGATCTTTTTAAACATCTTGCTGGCCCCGTGAAACACCATCGAGCCCAAGGTGGAGCCAAGAGTATTTCAACTTTACCATCAGCAGTCGCTGAATACGCCGATTTGCTTTACGTTAAGCAGTCGGCTGAATGTCTTTGTTGGGCCAATCGTCTTTCACTGTGTACGATTGCCCAAGAATTTTGACGTGGCTGAAATCCTGCTTTTGGAGTTTGCCTCGAATTTCTTCAAATGTTCTAACCACATCTTCGGCATACAGCCTTTCCCCACAATGGAGGCATACTTCAGCGGATACTTTTACAGAAACAGTATTTCCCCCGCCTTTGAGTAATTTTTCTACTTGCTTGGTTTCCAGTTCTCCTCCACATACAGGACATTTTTCAAATGGCTTCATCTTTTCACCCTCACTCTCCAGTCAATCCACCGTTCGGAGCTTGGTCGATATACAGTGACCATTGGCTTACTGGATTATAGGCCCAAACACTATGTATCGGTTCTCCTGAAAAATTCGTGCCCATGATCAGACAGCTTGGATATGGCTGGTCATTTGGATAATCTTCAATGACTTCACCATGCATTACTGAAAAATATATCTCTTCGATTGTCAAACACCAAGAATTTCGTCGTGACTCGTAATTATTCAGATGCAGAGTTCCTCATCTGAAAGCGGCTGGGCGTTTTGTGTATCCGGGTCAAGAGTCCTACTCTCTTCCGATAGGCATCGGCTATCTCCCGCTGAACCTCTCCAGCTGACTGGACTGTACCAGCTTCAAGGCCACAATTAACATAGACATGGGCTTCACTAGGGTATTCAATGTCAATGCCTCGATACGATTTCTTTTTCTGTAATGTTCGAAGCTCAATCTGGCTGGAGCATTGGGGCATTTCAGTCTTTTCATGGTGACTCCTTCAGCGGGCGGTCCTTGTACAGGGAAACCAACCACAGCGCCCTTGATCGATGAGTGCTGTCAGCTCCGAGGCCTTGTTATGTTCTTTTCTTCCAGAGGCGTGGATTACGACTGCCATGCATCACGGCAACGATGACAATAGAATCTGTCTCAATGCGATAGTAGATTGCGAAAGGAAATCGATGCATTAGCGCCCGCCGAGTCCTTCTGTGAACAGTAGGGTACATTCTCGGTCGTTCCGCAATCGATCCGAAAGCAGAAAGAACACGATCAAGGAAATCTTGCCCTAAACCCGGGCGTTGCTCCTCGTACCAGGCAGCGGCGTCTGCCAGATCTTCCTCAGCTTCAGGTCGGAGTCTTATCTCCAGGTTCATAGGCACTTTCTGATAACGGCTACGGCTTCCTCGGCTGGGCGACCTTTATTTCCATCCGCCTCATAGGCGTCCAACCGGCGATCGAGTTCGGTTTTCTGTTTATCCGTAAGCGACAAGGCACATTGGTCCGCAGCGATACTATCCCATAGATCTTCTACCAGCCGTATACGCTGTTCGATGGGAAGATTTCGTAAAGTCGGGTTCATCTCTTTGACCTCCATTTTCCTATTCTGCCCCTTTAAACTATGCCGGTATAATGCCAGATCTGCGTAGACATTCAAAGTCCAATCAACGGCAATGTCGTTAAAATTACCACTCTTTAACCATCCGCTCAATCATTGTGCGATTCTTCTCCTTGCAAAGGATGATGCCGATGGAGGGGTTCTCGTCCTCCTGGCGGACTTGACGATCGGCATGGCTCCGGTAGCTCCGGGGTCGGACCCTACGCAAGACACTATGAACCTACAAACCTTAATGAATCATAAGGTGAATTTTGTCAACCATTATGGTTGAATTAGGCAAAAATCAATCAATTCGGTTCAATTTTATTTCAGGCCGAACGTAGGGGCATTCAGCGCCAAATCTCCAGCAAGGACTGAGTTATCAAAGCTACGGATCCTGCAAGAATGATTGAAAGCAAAGTTCCAATCAGGAAATACTCGGCGAACTCCCTGTCGTCTAATTGTTTGAACCTGGTCATCCCTTTTGCCGCGATCAGGAACCCCAATGCGCCGTAGGCCCCATTTAGCACGAAAAAGAGGGTCATCAAGCGTTCAATTGCACCAATCACTCTGCCGCGGTTGTACTCCACTTGATCCACTACATTGGCCTTGTCGTCCCCATCGGCCCGCTGTTCCATCGGTTTTACGTTGAGGATTTGAAAAAGGAAACGCAGGGCAGTGTGAGCCTCAAAGACGGCAAGAAAGACTCCTGCACAACATGCTGAGACTGCGAGCAAATGGCTGGGCTTAATGAAGCTGAGCGCGTCTGACAGTGCCTGCGTGTCGTGAACCATTTTGATTACCCAACCGCTGAATGAAACCCCCAGCAAATTCGAACATAAGAATCCGAGAACCATTAACCAGCAGGCCAGACCGATCAGGCGTGCACCAAGCCTGACCCCTTGATCCAACTCCCTCCGCTCTAAAAACCAAGTGAGCAAGTTGAAAATGGCAATCGCTGTAATCAGGAAAATGACAACAAGCCCCCATCGCAAAAGCAGCAAGCCTGACAGTTGGATCGCAAATCCGGCAATTAGAATCGGCGGAGGGATTTGTTCATCATAGAAAAACAAAGGGGCGCGCGTAATAAGAATGACATTCAATAGGTAGAGGAAGACCAACATCATTGGTCTTGCCCCCTTGCCCGTCCGAGGATCAGTTCAATGTCACGGGTGATGGCAGTGACCGTATTCAGAGCAGCGGCTTTAATATTTTTATATACAGCACTCTCTGAAATCCCCACCCTTTTCGAAATTTCCTTCACCGGTTTCCCCGCGCTGAGATCAGCCTCGATGGCCAAACGGTTAGAGTTCCAATCGCGTGCAGAGTGTGAAATCAACATTAGAGCGTCATTAATTAATTCAATGTTTTCAAATGCGCCGCCAACTCGGAAAACAGCCCTCAGCTTCTTCGCCTGTTCGAGGCCATCTCGCGCAATGTGAAAGACAGGCCCATCCATACCAATGGCCTGCTCCCTATTTAGAGAGGTGCTCAGTCCGCCCAAAGCGACCGAATAGCGTACCCGGACCGGATGCAATGCTGCCGAGATGCGCCATAAATCGCCAAACAGTCCAACAGGTGTGCGATACAGTGCCTGGAACTCGTCGCCAAGAGTAACCGTGTAAGGAGACGCGAGAACTTCGCTTCTCTCCCGGTTGATGGCGTTGAGAACTTTGACCAGCTTCTTTTGTACCTGACCACGGGCGGTCTCAGCGCGCGAAGCCACAATGTCAGCAATAATACCAATGAAATCCATGTGCTCAATAGTATCGCAACAACTTTTATGAGTCAACCAATATGGTTTAAAATCATCATTTTCAACTAAAATAGTCCGTTTTTTGCAAATTAGACATGCTGAAATCTTGTATTCGCAGGGTAGCCTGCGAATAGATTTCATGGGTCAAGCCTTTAATCAACCATTTCACACCCAAAATGGGGGTTGTAAGCAGCAGCCCGTTGCTAAAGGATACATGCAATTCCAGAGGAATTCTCCTTGATGCTGCGGTATGTGTCCCTGACTCCAAGCCGTTTCTTCCCCGACTCTTATCTTTCAAGCAACCAATTTGCGAGATTATTCGTGAAGTTCAATCAGTTATTCATATCTTGCACACAACACCAAACCTACCCCTGACCTCTTAACCTTAAAGGCCCCATACTTCTCCAATATTCGTAATATTTGGATTATCATATCTATCCATAGTTGCTAGCCATTCAGGCATTTCTTCTTTTATATGTTCCTTTACAATCGAAAGATCTTCTTTTGAGATTTTCCCATGCTCATACATAAACTTGTAAAACTTCTTCAGGCTAGTGGCGTTTTCTTTAATCGCATTTTTGCTTGACCACATTGCTTTCTTGATGAACCAATATCCCAGGAACATTCCTATCTCGTAAATTCCTTCCTGAGCCTCAAGATCATCTTCGTACAGCAAGAATTCATTGAGATAAAAATCAACATTTGAAGCGTGTTTGTTTATTGTTTTGGGCGACAGTTTTTTTTCTGAAAGCCACTTTTCAAAATCAGAAATCAATTGATCATTTTCTTTTCGTATCCGTGTACATGCTTTTTCATATTTTTCGAAATCCATTTTGATCCTCACCTTTCCATATATGCGCCGATATCCTTCAGATCTAACCGAGCAGAAGGAGACCAGATCAGCTTGAAAGCCATTCGCTGAACTCTTCTCTTATCATCTTATGGGAAATCCCCTTGCCTTGATCGAGCTTACGAAAACCTTTGCGTACGCCGGCAATGAAATTTATACGCTCCTGGGTATCTTCCCAAGTGGCGTCTTCCAGGAGTTCTTCAATGCTTTTTATGGCAATTTCCTTGTTCGTCATATGCAAACCTCATGTACTGTTTGCTTAATTTTCTCAATTAACTCATCTCGCTTCATATGGCCACCTCATAACATCAGCCCTAACACATGTGAGCGGGAGATGCAAAAAGGTTATGGGACGTTCTCCGGACATTCTCCGGACTTCTCCAGGGTTTGACCTGCACAAGTTATTCACATATCAGGAAATCAATGCCATGGAAGGCTGTTTTTAACCCCCGATGAAATCCTGCTTTCGCAGATTCGTCATCGGCTCAATTTCATGGGGTGTCTGTCAATAACTTATGCACACGAACATTCAAAATGTTATCGAACAATTATAAAGTTATCATACTTACTTATTGTTCTTATCACCTGCCCAGCAGCCCGATCGTGGCCACGCCCAGGATCATGAGAACGGTCCCGGCCAGGCGGACCTTGATGTTTGCTTCCCTGAAGACGACCCCGCCGTAGATGACCGAGATAAGGGTGTTCAGGCGCTTGACCGCAAGCATGTAGGCCGCCTTGGTCAGAGAAATGGCCAGGTGGTGGCAGATGACCTCAACGGCCAGACAGGATCCGGCCAGCAGGGCCGGACCGGGGTTTGTCCACAGGCTGGAAAGTCTGGCCCGGCCGGAGATCAGGCCGAAAAGGAGAAAGGCAGCGCCAAGAGCCGGGTAGAGGGCCAGGCCGAAAAATAGGGGGGAGGAATGCAGGACCCCCAGGCGTCCCAGGACCCCGCATACGCTGAAAAGGATGGCTGTGACCAGCATGCGCCAGGAACCGGGCTCTCGGAACACGGCCTTGACCGGGTCGGCCAGGCCGCGCCTGCCGCCTGGCTCCACATTCAGGACGTACCCGCCCGCAGCGATGGCCACCACCCCGAGCAAACCCCACAAATTCAGGACTTCTCCCAGGATGACGAATCCGGTGATGATCACGAAGACCGGAGTGAAGGACAGATAGGGCATGGTCAGGGACAGGGGCGAGAGGCCGATGGCCCAGTACTGAAAAAACAGGGCGGTGACCAGAAGCGGCAGGGACAGAGACCAGGCCAGCCAGAAGGCCGCGTCCAGAGGGGGGACCGGAATGAACGGCAGGATAACCAGGCAGATGGTTCCGCCGTAAACGGTGGGAATCATGCCGATCTCCCAGGGCCGGAGATGCGAAAAATAGCGTTTGGTCACGGTGGCGGCCGAGGCATTGAAAAAAGCGGTGGCGACTGAGAGAATGAGCCAGAACATAGGATGAAATAGATGTTAATGGATTTGGTTTTCAAACCCCAAGGCGGCCATGATCTTCAGGGCGATTGCGTTATTGGCGTAGGCTCCGTTGAACCCGTCCGATCCCGGACCCAGGGCTGATGTGACCACGGGTCCTCCGGTATGCTTGAAGGTCGTCCAGGCCAGGCCGGCCTTTTGGTTCAGGATACGGGTCAGGGTCACGGTCAGGGGATCTTCCCCGCCGTAGAGGAGGTATAGCTCCGGATCTTTGGATCTGACCACCGGATCACCGTTCAAACTGCGCTCAAAAGCCCGGATGATCCGGATCAACTCATGGCTTGCGAGGGCCATGGGGTCCGGGGGGTCGGCCTCGAATTTCAGGCCGAAATGTCTGCTGATCAGGGGTTTGACCTTTGCAAATGCCGGCTGCCGGTTTT
>JAIPER010000095.1 GCA_021737115.1 Desulfohalobiaceae bacterium | reverse complement strand
AATTCGTGAGCATTCGTGGACAACCATCTGCTTTCTTCCATTTTCAAAGTATCGATGGAAGACTACCCAAAATTGAACTGAAGCTGATATTCGTGCAAATAAATATCCAAATTCGAGGCCCGATCAGATCCCGCTTGCCGCCTAAGCAGAGGGCAAGCGGGATCTGGTCGGGGAGTTATTTCAGGCTGTCAAAGTGCTCTTTGCAGGTCCTGAAAATGACCGGGCTCAAGACCAGGAGGGCGATGAGGTTGGGGACGATCATCAATCCGTTCATCATGTCCGAGAAGGTCCAGACCAGGTCGAGGTTGATGATGGCCCCGAAAAAAATGAGGACCACATAGATCAAGCGGTACGGGGTGACCCCTTTCAACCCGAAGATGTATTCGAAGCAGACCTGCCCGTAGTAACTCCAGGCCAGCATGGTGGAGAAGGCAAAGACAACCAGCCCGAACCCGACCACGAAGTCACCCAGTCCGGGGAGGCCGAGGTTGAAGGCCCGCTGGGAGAGCTCGGCCCCGGTCAGTCCGCCTTTCCAGGCCCCGGTCATGATGATCAACAGGGCGGTCATGGTGCAGACACAGATGGTGTCGATAAAGGTGCCCAGCATGCCGACAATGCCCTGGCGCACCGGATCCTTGGTCCTGGCCGCGGCGTGGGCGATGGGGGCGCTGCCCAGGCCGGCCTCATTGGAGAAGACACCCCTGGCCACGCCGAAACGCATGGCCTGGGCTACAGCCGCCCCGGCGAACCCGCCGGTGGCTGCGGTGCCGGTGAAGGCGTCGCTGAAAATGAGGGCAAAGGCGGAGCCGATCTTGTCGAAATTCAGGACAATGATAAACAGGGCTCCCAGGACATAGACTATGGCCATGATCGGAACCAGTTTTTCCGTGACCCGGGCGATCCTCTTGACCCCGCCGATGATCACGGCAAAGGTCAAAAGGGCCAGGACCAGACCGGTGATCCAGTAAGGTATCCCGAAAGCGCTTTCCACAGCCCGGGCCACGGAGTTAGACTGGACGGTGTTGCCGATGCCGAAGGCGGCGATGGCTGCAAACAGGGCGAAACAGAAACCGAGCCATTTCCAGTTTTTGCCCATTCCGTTCTTGATGTAGTACATGGGGCCGCCGACGAATGATCCGTCGGGCATGGTCTCCCTGTAGCGCACGGCCAGGACGGCTTCGCCGAACTTGGTGGCCATACCGAAGATAGCGGTGATCCACATCCAGAACACGGCCCCCGGGCCGCCCAGGAAGATGGCCGTGGCCACCCCGGCGATGTTTCCGGTCCCGATTGTGGCGGAGAGGGCGGTCATCAAGGCCTGAAACGGGGTGATTTCGCCTTCTCCTTCCTGATCGGCTTTTTTCCGGCCCTGCATCAGCAGTTTGAAAGCGTAGCCGATTTTGGTGACCGTCTTCCAGCGGACCCCGAAGGTGAGGTAAATGCCGGTTCCCACCAGGAGAATCAGCATATACGGTCCCCAGACAAAACCACTGATGCGCCCGACTACAGCAAGTAAGCCATCCATACATTCCTCCTCTAATGAAACTGTGATTGGTAAATAGACTCAAAAAAACTAAGGCTCTATAAAAAAGAAACTGTTGCTTGTCAGCCCTGCCTCTGGCAGGCCTGACATATAACTATCAAATATTTATTACAATATACAGGCATGCTGTTACAATAAGTTCAAGTCCACAGCTGCCAGTTTGATCGAAGAAGAAACTTCAATTTGAGTCACTGGCACTCTCTTTACGATCCGGGCGCCAGGGTTCTCTTGCGCGACCTCGTTGGGAGAGCCGGAAGCGTTTAAGCGCAAGAGAGCCCTGTGACCGGTTCGTATTATTCCGCGTTCTTAAATGAAGTTTCATATGAGTTTCTTCTTGTACGAAAGGCTTCTGCGCCTTAGTCCCGTTTGAATTTGCTGTAGTCGGGTTTCTGGTAGCGGGTGGTCCCGCTGCCGTCTATGGACAACAGGGAGTCGACCTTCAGGGGCAGACCAAAGAGCTTGATGAAACCGTGAGCGTCCTGCTGGTCGTAAACGTCCTCTTCCCCGAAGGAGGCGTAGTCTTCGCGGTAGAGGCTGTAAGGGCTCTTGCGGCCGGCGATGATGCTGTTTCCCTTGTACAGCTTGAGACGGACCGTGCCGCTGACATGCTCTTGGGTGGTCTTCACAAAGGCTTCCAGGGCTTCTCTCAGCTTGGAGAACCACATCCCGTTGTAGACCAGTTCGGCGTACTTCACGGCTATGAAGTCCTTGTAATGCATGGTGTGTTTGTCCAGGCAGAGGCTTTCCAGGCTCTGGTGGGCCCTTCGGATGATGGTCCCGGCAGGCGTTTCGTATATGCCGCGGCTTTTCATGCCGACCAGCCGGTTTTCGACCATGTCCACCCGGCCGATACCGTGCTTCCCGGCCAGTTCGTTCAAGATGGAAAAGAGATCGACCCTGGACATCGATTCCTGGTTCAGACTCGCCGGGTATCCCTTTTCGAAGCCGATTTCCAGATATTCCGGTTCATCCGGTGCCTCTACCGGGCTGCGGGTCAACTGGTACATTTCCTCTTCGGGTTCATTCCAGGGATCTTCCAGGAGGCCTCCTTCATGGGAGAGGTGGAAGATGTTCCGGTCCCGGCTGTAAATGTCCTTCTCGGTGTGGGTCACCGGGATGTCGTGCCTGGCGGCATAATGAAGGGCGTCTTCCCGGCTGCGGATGTCCCACTCCCGCCAGGGGGCGATGACTTTCAGTTTGGGGGCCAGGGCCATGACACTGAGTTCGAAGCGGACCTGATCGTTGCCTTTGCCGGTACAGCCGTGGGCCAGGGCGTCAGCGCCCTCGGCCTCGGCGATCCCGACCATGTGTTTGGCAATCAGGGGCCTGGCAAAGGAAGTCCCGAGCAGGTATTCCCGTTCGTAGACAGCCCCGGCCTGCAGGGTGGGAAAGACATAGTCGTCCAGGAATTCCTGGCGCAAGTCACGAATGTAGATCTTGCTCGCCCCCGAGGCCTTGGCCTTGGCCTCCAGCCCGGTAAGCTCTTCTTTCTGGCCCAGGTCCGCCGTAAAACAGATCACTTCGCAATTGTTGTAGTTCTCCTTGAGCCAGGGCACGATGACCGATGTGTCCAGTCCGCCGCTGTATGCCAGAACGACTTTTTGTACCTCATCCCGAGCCATTTTTTTCTCCTTGATTTTTTTGCTACGTATAGCTGAATTTATGGACAATTCCCTTATTTTGTACTACACCAGATGTTGGCATAAATTGCGCTTTTTATCTGCAGTCGATGAAAACTTTCCTAGGCCATGTGAGACAGGTATCTGTTTTGGGCCAACTTCTGGTATCTGCCTGATAAAATGATTGAAATTTTACGCTGAACCACCATGATCCATGTTGCTTGGCATTCTTGTGTAACTATTTAAGATACGAGGTCTTGAAAACATGAATAATTCCAGAGAGACCAAAAGTCAAACCACCATGGAATGGGAGGCCTTCTACAATCTGGAGGTCGGGGAAAAGCTCCCCTTTTTCCAGCAAAACCAAAGGATGCTGGATGTGGTCTTTGCCCAGCAGTTCGACCGCCCGTTCCTGGACTTCATCTGCTCCCTGGCCAATCAGATCAGGCAGCTGGCCAGGACCAAGATGGGGGCCGAACACCTGCGCAATATTCTGCCGCATAAAAGAGCGATGCTCTATTTTGTCCAACCCTCGACCAGGACCTTCCTCTCATTTTTAAACGCCTGCCAGATCCTGGGCCTGAACACCTCCGAGATCAGGGGAACCACGACCAGCTCCGAGGTCAAGGGAGAGAGCCAAGAGGACACCATCAGGACCTTTTCCAGTTATGTGGACATGATCATTGTCCGCCATCCGGAATCAGGCTTTGTGGAAAAGACGGCCTGGGTTTTGAACCAGACCGAGCGGCGGGTTCCGGTCCTGAACGGCGGTTCCGGACCTGATCAGCATCCCACGCAGGCCCTGCTGGACATCTACACCCTGGAGCGGTCTTTTGAAAACCAGTCCGGCCTGGACGGCAAATCCATCGCCATGGTCGGAGACTTGAAGCGGGGACGAACCGTCCGTTCCCTGAGCTATCTGATGCAGAACTACCGGGACGTCACCCTGTATTTTGTCTCTCCACAGGAGTTCAGGATGAAACAGGACATCAAGGATCATCTGGCCAAAAAGGGGGTCAAGTTTACGGAAACCGATGATTTCGAGAGTGTCCTGCCCCTGGTGGACGGTGTCTACATGACCAGGATCCAGAAGGAGTACTCTCAGGCCCCGGACAGCGAATCCGACTACTATCCGGACTTCTTTTTCAGAAAAGAACATCTGGAACTCATTCAGTCCCACTGCGTGATCATGCACCCCCTGCCCAGACGCTTCGAGATAGAAGTGGACGTGGACAAGGACCCCCGGGCTGTCTACTGGAAGCAGGAAAGAAACGGCATGTGGCTCAGGGCGGCCCTGATCGCCTACCTCTTCGGAGTGGAGGAGAAGATCATGGAGGAGTTCAAATAAAAAAAATCCAAGCGGGCAAACCCGCCTGGATTTTTTTTATATAGTGATGTTATGGGAAAGGATGAGACATAATCCTTAAACATGCTATCAAAAAAGCATTATGACACCTGCCTTTACAGGAGTAATTCATGTTTAAAAAGACGCGGGACGAAATCACAAAACAATTGGAAGACATCCAGAACAAGGGCCTTTACAAGGAGGAGCGGGTCTTGACCACCCCCCAGGATTCCCATGTCCGGGTGACCGACGGCCGGGAGGTCATCAATATGTGCGCCAACAACTATCTGGGGCTCTCCAGCCACCCCGAGGTCGTGGAAGCGGCCAGGCAGGCCCTGGCGACCTGGGGGTACGGACTCTCGTCGGTCCGCTTTATCTGCGGCACGCAGCAGATCCACAAGGAGTTGGAAGAGGCGGTTTCTACCTTTCTGGGCACCGAGGAGACCATCCTCTACACCTCCTGTTTCGACGCCAACACAGGGTTCTTTGAAACCCTGCTGGGGCAGGAGGACGGGATCATCTCGGATGAACTCAACCATGCTTCGATCATCGACGGCATCCGACTGTGCAAGGCCAGGCGGTTTCGCTACAAAAACAGCGACATGCAGGATTTAGAGGAAAAGCTGAAGCAGGCCGAGGACTGCCGGACCAGATTGATTGTCAGCGATGGGGTCTTTTCCATGGACGGCACTGTTGCCAGATTGGACCGGATCTGTGACCTGGCTGAAAAGCACGGGGCCCTGGTCATGGTTGACGATTCCCATGCCGTGGGCTTCATGGGGAAAAATGGCAGAGGAACGCATGAACAGCTGCAGGTCATGGACAGGGTGGATGTCCTGACCGGGACCTTCGGCAAGGCCCTGGGCGGGGCCAGCGGCGGGTATACCAGCGGCAGGAGGGAGATCATCGATCTTCTGCGTCAGCGCTCCAGGCCCTATCTCTTTTCCAATACCCTGGCCCCGATGATAGCGGCCGGCTCCCTCAAGGCCATAGAACTTTTGAGCAAAAGCACCGAGCTCAGGGACCGGCTGGAAGACAACACCGTCTACTTCAGGCAGGGCATGACCAAGCTCGGGTTCGAGATCAAGCCCGGGTCCCATCCCATTGTGCCCATCATGCTCGGCGATGCCGTCCTGGCCCAAAAGATGGCGGCCGGACTCCTGGAGAAGGGGGTCTATGTCATCGGGTTCTCCTATCCGGTGGTGCCCATGGGCCAGGCCCGGATCCGCGTTCAGGTCAGCGCCGCCCATACCAGGCAGGATCTGGATTTCGTCATGGAGCAGTTCTCGCGGGTCAAATGGGAGTTGGGCTGTTGAGCCTATCCGCTGAACTGCAGACTTCGTAACATGCTGAATTTGTATTGGTTTAACCAATTGAAATAATCTACATTATGCATTGGTGTCAGCAAAATTGGACATTCATTACAAGAACAAGATGCCTCGCGCCCGCTCGCAGACTCGCTTGAGCTATGAAGTACGCCGAGAAGAGCAAGAGCATTATTGTGTCTTTTTGCCCGGGTGAGAGGAAGAACACCCAGGCAAAAAACAGCATCGCCTTCGGCGACCGGGTTGCTTCATTGCCCGCAGGGCTGAGCCCTTTTGACCGTGTCCTGTCTTTCTCCGACACGGTCAAAAAACTCTCTTCTCCCTCTTTGCTCTCTGATAGCTCTGTGACTCAAGTGAGTCTTCGAACGGGCGCGGTATAATTCTTTGAAAAGTGAACAACAGTAAAAATGTCCATTCCTTCCAACAGATTTAAAAATTGATAAAGAGCTCTGAACTGTTTGAAAAGGTCTATTATACTGATCCAATTTTGGTTTTTACAACAAAGACTGGCGACCCTAAGGGTCCAGGCCCAAATTTCACAAAAAGCTAAGTTGGATCAGTATATTGTCATCCAATTTGAGCAGTGACGAAGAGTTCTGTACTTTTTACCCGCCACCGACTCCAGGTATGAGGATGATTTCAGCCTTGTCCGGTATCAGGGCGGTTGGGAAATCCCGGCGGCACACATAACGATCATTGATCAGAGCAGCAGCGTAGGGGAAGCCGTCGCCGAGTTCCCGGAGCATATCGGCGACGGTCATGCCCTCGTGCCAGGTTATGTGCCTGTCCTTGACCCGGATCATTTTTTTTATAGCCTTTAAGAAAAAGTTATTGGTTTTATCTCAGATAACCAGCTCTTATTCTTTGTCTTAACGATCGCAAATCCAAAATCCAAAATTCTATAGACTCCAGCCAAGGCCCAAACGCTTGAGGGTTTCCGGAGTAGGCACCCCGCTTTGCTCATCCCAGCCGCACTGACGGTAGTATTCGTGAAGGGCTTCTTCGAATTCAGGCTTATCGACCTTCCAGCCGTCGGAGATGCCGCCTTTCAAAGGGGTGTTGAAGAACTTCTCCGGCAACCTGTCCTGGTTTGCGCTGATGCCTTCCCGGGCGTTAAAGACCCGCATCATGTTCAGCCGGCGTTCCCCGACCTCAAGGAGCTCTTCCAGGTCGACCTCCCAGCCGGTTGCGGCCCGGACAAAGCTGAGGATCTCTTCCGGACCAAAGAGCTGCCAGGTGGAGCCCCAGACGAACTGGCAGAGATTGAGGCTGTCCAGCAGGCTCATGAGCTGCTGGGTCCTGCGGGTGTAGGCGACCTTGGCCGGGTTCAATGCGTCCACGGGCTGGGGTTCGCGCAGTCCCAAATGAGCCAGCCGCCCGGAAAAATGCTCAAAAGTTTCCGGCTCGTACTCGGTGTCGTGTTCACTGCTCTGATGGTCGGCGCCAAAGGGGTTGACCGCGTAAATCAAGGCCATGCTCCGTTTGTGCTGAGGCATGTGGGCCGGGGATTCCTGGTCTTTGCAGGTGATCAGGAACCGTTCTCCCTTCCCCAGATGCCTGGCCGCCCGGGCCGATCCTTCCGAGAGAATCTTGCCGAACCCCTGCCGCTTACCGATGAGCTGCGTCAGTTCCAGCATGGCCTCGGCGTTTCCGTATCTCAGATCGAGTCCGCCGGTGTCCTCAGGTGTCAGCTCACCGGCTTCAAAGGTTTCCATGGCCCAGGCAATGGTCGCGCCACAGGAGATGGTGTCCAGTCCGTATTTGTTGCAGAGTTCATTGGCCTTGGCCACGGCCGGCAGATCGTCGATACCGCAGTAGGAACCAAAAGTGGCCACTGTTTCGTATTCCGGACCTCCGTATACCGGGTCCACAGGATGGGGGCCATGGTTGATCTCCACCACCCGCTTGCATTTGACTACGCAACCAAAACAGGTGTCTGCGCCGAGCTTGTCCTGTTTGCCGGAATCAGATCCCTTGAGGATGGATTTGGCCATGGTGGTCCCGTCGAGGTTCTGGGCCTGGTCAAAGACCCCGGAGGTGAAGTTGTAGCTCGGCAGTCCTCCAGCTGCCTGCATCCCGAGCACGGCACTGGCTGTGCCGTATTTGTCCATTCCGGCGACCATGGATTTCGGGTAGGTGATTCCACCTGTTTTGGCCAGCTCTTTGACTGTGGCCTGGTCGGCTGCCTGGGGCCGCTGCTTTCCTCTGACCACGACCGCTTTTAAGTTTTTGCTGCCCATGACCGCTCCCATGCCGGTCCGGCCGTTGGCCCGATTGCACATGCTCAGGACAGCGGCGAACCTGACCAGCTTTTCCCCGCCTGGACCGATCTGGAGGATTTTGCATTTTTCGTCGCCCAGCTCTTCTTTGATGAGCTGTTCGGCATCCCCGGTGAACTTTCCCCAGAGGTGGTCGGCCTTTTTGATTTCCGCTTCTCCGTCATGGATCCAGAGATAGACCGGAGACTGGGCCCTGCCCTTAACGATCACGGCGTCGAATCCGGCAAACTTGAGTTCGGACGGCCAGAACCCACCGGACTGAGAATCTCCGATGGCTCCGGTCAGAGGCGACTTGGCGTTGATGGTCACCCGGCTCTGTCCCGAGACCGCAAACCCGGTGGTCACCCCCGGGCTGATGGCCAGGATATTGCCCGGATCGAAGGCATCCAGACCGGGCTGCATTTCCTTAAGAATGTAGTAGAGGTTCAGGCAGCTGCCCCCCATATGTTTTCGATAGAACTCATCGGACGGGGATTCCACGGAAGTGGTCTTGTTTGTCAGATCAACGTGAAGGATCTTTCCCATATAACCAGACATGATAACCTCCTGAATAAAGTAAAGTTCTGCATGAGATGCGGAACGGTTTTGCGTGGCCTTGTTTCAAGCAAATACTGTACCTGCTTTAGAAGCGGAGGGCAAGTGCTCGTGTTTTGCTGCAACCGGAACAGGTGGCTCTGAGAATTCCTGGTTGCAAAAGAATGACGTTTCTGCTAATGCCAACAGTTGACTATGTTTATGGTAATGAAAAGATTATGCTAAATTGAACAACAATTCCTGCTGATCCAAGGACGGGGTATGGCTAAATTTATTCTGCGTCGTTTTTTTCTCATGCTGTTGACCATGATACTCGTTTCCGTGGCCGTCTTTCTGATTACCGAAGCCTCGCCCGGCAATGTGGCCCGCAATGTCCTCGGGAGTTTCGTGACCAAGGAGCAGGAGAAATCCTTTTTGAATCAGATGGGTCTGGATGAGCCGATACTGGTCCGCTACCTGCACTGGCTGGTGGGCAGCGACTGGATGGCTGAGCGAAAGGTCGGCCTGGAATTAAAGCGGGTGACTTCAGAAGAAGGGTTTGAAGAATGGTGGGCGGTCAAGGACGACGGCAGCCTGGTCCGCTGGAAAATGAAGGGCAATGATCTCATCGCCATGGAGCGCGGCCCCCAGGGGGAGGTCACTACCTATACAGACAATGATCGCTGGAAGACCAATGAACAAGGGACTTCATTTTTTTGGGGCATCAACGATCAGAATCAGGCGGTCAAATGGGAAAAAGGAGAAGGCCAGGAATCCTGGAAGTTCGTCATGGGCACCGGCTGGATGAAATCGGCCGGGGCTCCCACGGAATACATTCCCTTGAAGAAAGGCTTTGTCCGGGGCGATCCCGGAATTTCCCTGCGCACCGGCCGGCCGGTGAGCAAGAGCCTGGGGATCCGTTTGCGAAACTCACTGGTTCTGGCCGGGTCCGCCTTTGTGATCATCATGCCCATCGCCCTGTTTTTAGGGATCGTGGCCGGACTGCGGGAAGGCTCGTTCCTGGACCGGGGCCTGTCCATCCCGGGGATGATGTTTTCGGTGATCCCGGAGTTCGTGACCGGTATATTTCTTATCCTGATCCTGGCCCAGTGGCTGGACCTGGTGCCCGGGGCCACGGTCTTCGGGGAAAAGGCGCCCTGGACCCGGCCGGATATGCTGGTGCTGCCGGTGTTGACCCTGGCCCTGATCGAACTCGGCTACATTCTGCGGATCACCAGGGCCAGCATGGCCGAAGTCATGCAGCATGCCTTTGTCCGAACGGCATTTTTGAAGGGCCTGCCCTACTGGCAGGTCATCTTCAAACACGCGGTGCGCAATGCCCTGATCGCGCCGATCACGGTGATCATGCTCCACATCAACTGGATGATGAGCGGCATCGTCATTGTCGAGGTGGTCTTCGGCTATCCCGGCCTTGGCAAATACCTGCTTGATTCGGCTCTGTATAAAGACGTGGCTGCCCTGGAAGCCGGGGCCATGATCATGGTCCTGATCGCCGTGGGCACCCAGCTCATTGCGGATATCGTCTACACCTTCTTGAATCCGAGGATCAGATACACCTAATCCAGTTTGCCCCTTGCCGAGCTGCAGCTCGGCAAGAGGCAAACTGGAT
>JAIPER010000094.1 GCA_021737115.1 Desulfohalobiaceae bacterium | reverse complement strand
TCAAGGATGAATTAGCTCAGAGGATCCTGACTGAGGCTGAGGTTCAGGCCATGATTCATCTGGAGGAAAACCACCGTAATAAGATATTGCTACGGTTTATCTATGCTACCGGGGCAAGGGCATCTGAGATATCAGCACTGCGATTGAAAGACTTTTCAGAGTGCGAAGGTGGGGCTACCGTCACTCTGTTCGGCAAAGGTGGCAAGACAAGGCATGTGATGCTGCCAGAGACGGTCTGGTCTGCCATCAAGGATCTGCATGGGCAGGAGATATGGGCAGAAAAGCCGGCATTTGTTTCGCGCAATAAGGCCGGCAATTTATCCGCAGCAATGATCTGGAGGATTGTTCGGGCGGCTGCCAAAAGGGCGGGGATCCAGAAGGACGTTTCCCCTCATTTCATGCGCCACAGTTGCGCCTCACATAGCCTTGACCGAGGAGCACCTATTCACGTTGTTCAGTCCACCCTGGGCCATGCGAACTTGGCTACAACTGGACGCTATACCCATTGCAAGCCTCGGGAGTCTGCGGGGATGTGGTTGGCAGTCTAGCTTGCAGGGCTTCCCATCTAAAAGAGCTATACGTGTCTGTCTCTTTGAAGGTATGTATTTTTTTTGATCTTGGGCTAGGGCCTGGATGGGAAATTACCAATCAGGTGGTTTGTGGATGTTTGTGCCTGGTATGCGCTCGGGAAGTTGTGAGTTTTTGAGGGCATTTCTCCGGATCTTTCTTGTGAAGTCCGCGTACTGCATAAGCTCTTTTGAGCCTCTTCGCTTTTCGTCAGGAAAAACGACTCCCAGGATCTTGCTGTGCTGTTTTTTGACCAAATGCATTGCTTCGGCCAAATCGCTATCGTTTGAAACCACCACCCCACAGTCATATCTATCTAACCAGGAATCATTGAGCAGGTGGACAGCCATGTTTACGTCAGACCCTTTTTCTTCGGTCTTCAGGACCTGAACTATTGGTGGATTGGGTCCATGATTTGCCAGCGGAGCGTTCACTGTGTGGGTAAGGTAGGTTCCGTAGAATATCTCAATCCCTGGTACGTATGCCTCTAGGGCTTTCAGGTAGGTGTCTTGGCGGTTGGGTTTTTCGGGGTCATTGGGTCGGGGTGAAACCATCGCGGTGAAGTATTTGATACAAATGATTTGATTTTTTGGTTGGAGAACCTTTTCAAAAAGTGCCTTCAGATCAAGCCATTTATAAGGTTTGCCCTTCAGGGCTCCGTAATACAGATTGAAGGCATCTATGTAGATATATGTCCTCATTCTTATCCCACCAAAAAAGCAAGGGCCACCCGAAGGTGGCCCCGCGGCCCAGGACCGAAGCCCTGGGGGAAGCTCCAAAAATCAAACTTCATATTTATCTTGTAGTCGCTTTATTTCTTGCTGTCAATGTCCTGGGTATCCCTATAGCACTTGAGACCACCAAAAGAGAGAGCAAGCTCAATATTCCTGGGATTAGATTGAATCTCAATGGGCCGACCCCCTTACACTCTCCCTTGCAGTCCATTTCCTGCCTTGAACTTGACTCGCTTTCCTCCAGGGATCGTCATCTCCTCCCTGGTCTGAGGATTCCGGCCTTTTCGTTCTTTCTGCTCAACAACTGAGAAGGCCCCAAAACCTTTCAAGTTGACCTTCCCCTCTTTATCCAAGCCCTCAGTAATCGCCTCAAGAATAGAGTCCACCACCTGCTTTGTCTTGGCCTTCGACATGCCATTGACCTTGATTTGGTCTGCGAGTCTCTGTTTACTCATCCCTCTCTCCTATCATCTGTGTTGGCCGGAATTTTGTTGGGCAGTCTACGATATGTGGATCCGGCAAGACAAATGGTTTGATACCTTTACACCCCAAAGTTTGATTTTTGTTTTTTTGGGGTGTAGACTGCCTTCTCGAAGGAGACAGTTATGGATTTGGTAATCGACAATATATTGGATGAGAACCTTGCATATTATAGGGCAAGAAAAACATCTCTTGTCGGCAGAGTGCTCATAAATGGAAAAGGCTCCATAAAGAGGCGCAACTTTAATGGCCGCTTATACACTTATCTGAGGCGAAATTATAAAGGCAGAAAATTTGATAAGTATATCGGACCTCATGGTTCACATGAATCAACACATGCTGAGCTATACACAAGGAAAACTAAAAAGTTCCTTGAGGAACTCAGGGAAACTCGCCACGCACTAAAACGGCTAGGGGCAAAAGAGATGAATCAGGAGGATTTCACTCAGCACATCAAAGACCTGTTCGCCCTGATGGAAGAAGAAGGTCTTTGGGATGAAGGATTGCAGCTCGTGGGATCCTGGTGCTTCAAGGTCTACCAGAATTTTTTTGGTGTCGAGCACTATCCAGAACGGACAATAGATATCGATTTTGCTATCTCCATTCCTTACAGGGGGAATCCAGTTGAGATAGGGAAGCAACTCAAGCGCATGGGTTTTGAAGAAGAGTTCAACCGGGCAGATGGGACCATATCGTATCTCTCAAGTCAGATGCAGATAGAGTTCCTGAAACCAAGGAAAGGCGACGGGAAACAGGAAGAAGATCCGTACATAAGAGACCTGGACATTGCTCCCCAGGCCCTTCCGTTTCTCAATATCCTGCTGGAGAACCCCCGGACCGAGACACTTCGAGACCTGGGAAAGATCACGATTCCATCTATGGGGGCATTCCTGGTCCACAAGCTTATCGTCGCTGATCGGCGCAAGGATCAGGGCAAGAAGACCAAGGATTACAGGCAGGCCTACTTTGTGGCCAAGGCTGTGCTGCGTAATGAAGCGGAACTGAAGGGCGTAGGCGAAGTCTTCAAAGGCCTGCATAAGAAACGGCAAAGAATGATGCTCAAGTCATCCAGGGAGGCCGGAAAGTACGTTCCTGGGGCCAATGAAGTCTTTCAGGAGGTATGGGAAGCCTTGGGGCTGGAGTAAGGAGGACACCATGGGCAGAGGAGCTTATTACGACATCAAGGGGGCAGCCGAATATTGCGGATACCGCTGTCCATCCCATTTTGGCCAGATGCTTCGTGAATACCATATTCCACTTAAGGGCTCCAAACAGAACAGATACGCTCAATCCGACCTGGATATATTCATGGAAAACCCTCGGGCCTTTTTGCCTGTTCGACGTAAAAAGAATGTGTCCTATGATTTGCTTTGGGAATAACATAAAAAAAAGCCATTCCAGGGTCCACAATCCCGAGCATGGATTTTGTGTGGCCTGTGGGCCCGGCTTAGACCGCCAACCACATTCCAGCCGATTCCCGAGGCTTGCAATGTGTATATCGTCCAGTGGTGGCCAGATTGCTATGCCCCAGGGTGCTCTGGACAACGTGAATCGGAGCTCCCCGGTCCAGGCTATGCGAGGCGCAGCTGTGGCGCATGAAATGCGGACTCACATCCTTCTGAATCCCTGCCCGTTTCGCAGCCGCCCGGACAATCCTCCAGATCATTGCTGCGGACAACCGGCCGGCCTCGTTCCGAGAGACAAAAGCCGGCTTGTCCGGCCATACTTCTTGACCATGCAAATCCTTGATTGCTGTCCAGACCGTTTCCGGCAGCATTACATGCCTGGTTTTTCCGCCCTTGCCGAACAGTGTGACGGTGGCTCCACCTTCACACTCTGAAAAGTCATTCAACCGCAGTGCTGATACCTCAGATGCCCGAGCCCCGGTAGCATAGAGAAAACGTAGTAATATCTTATTACGGTGGTTTCCCTCCAGATGAATCATGGCCTGGACCTCATCCTCAGTGAGTATGCGCTGTGCGAGCTCATCCTTTACCTTCTGGCCCTGGATGGCGGCGGCTGGATTGAACTGCGTATAGCCTATCTTTTGGGTAAAGGTGAATAGAGACTTTACTGTCATGATGTATGCGTTCTGGCTTGTCTCCTTGAGCCCGGATTCCGCAAGGTGGTCCTGGTATGCCTGGAGATCGCCCAGGGTGACCAACCGCAGCGGTTTGTTCTGGATCCAGTTCAGAAAGTGGCCTATCTGCTTCTGGTAGGCAGTAACCGTCCTCTTGCTCTTGCCGTGCAGCCAAAGATTGATGGCCTGAGTGTCATTTTCAGCCTGGCTCGGTATATGGGAAGGCTGAACCGGCTGGGTGGTGACTGCTGGCAGAGACATGTCAGGACCTCCTTTGTCTGAGTTCAAAATAATATGTGTAATGTTTCGTTCGCCGTTGGCTATTATGTATACATTTTATGTATCAATGTAAATCATTATATATTAATTTATTTTTTATTGACTTTTATTCTATCTTTTAATATCATAAACCAATATTTAAAAATCAAAGAGTGTTGAGGGGCCTTATGGATAAGTGGCTGACCGTAGAAGAAGTTGCCAATCAATGCCAGGTGAGCAGCCTGACAGTTCGCCGGTGGATCAATGCCGGAGAACTCCGGGCCGCGAAGCTGGGTAAAAGCTGGAGGATCAAACCGGAAGACCTGGACGCATTCTATGAGGGCCGGGTACAAGCTTTCGAAGAAGAGCAGGGGACATGAGTTATGCCTACCACGATCCAGCTCCCTGATGAATTGGAAAAGCGACTGGATGCGCTTGCAAAAGAAACTGGCCGGCCAAAAAAGGATTACATTACAGAGGCCGTAGCAGAACACCTCGAAGACCTGGAAGATGCCTACTTGGCTGAAAAACGTCTTGAAGACCTCCGGGCCGGAAAAAGCGAAACGTACAGCTTAGAAGAAGTGGGGCGTGAGCTTGGCTTCCTGGAAGATTAGGTTCGACAAGCCTGCGAAGAAGGAACTCTCCAGGCTGGACCGCAAAGCCCAGGCCGACATCTGGTATTATCTTTGGAACCGAGTAGCTCCTGCAGAAGATCCCAGGGCATACGGCAATCCTTTGCGCAAGAATTTGGCCGGGCTTTGGAAATATCGGGTAGGAAGCTACCGGATCATTGTTGAGATCCAGGATCAGCAACTGGTGGTCTTGGTGGTTCGCGTGGGCCATAGAAAGAATGTATACGGTGACAGCCACTGAGCAAGGACTACCACTGCGGTAACATGATTATACTACACAGTTCCCTATGTACGAGTACGACATTGACCTGACCCCACAGCGGCGAAGTTTCCGAATTGAAGACCAGGTATATTCTATTGTCCTGGAGTCAGCCTGGTGGAAGACGTTTGACCAGGTGTGCCCCTGGCCAGAAACCCGCAAGACCTGGATAATGGAGTGGATACAAGACGCAAAGGACAGAGGATGCAACCGGCAAGCCCTGATGAGATACCGGATTCATCAACTGGCCATGGATGAAGCCCCAGGCCCGGACCCTAGGCGTGAACTATTGGAGCGCATTGACCGACTGCGAAAGAAACGTATGCCATGGGGCAGAATCGCAAGCCTCCTCTCTGAGGTAGAGCTATTACCTGGCGGCGAATGGTCAGGAGAAGATGTAAAAGCATTCTACTACAAGCAGAGACAGAGCAAATAATCATGCCTGCCAGTGGCGCACAACGAAGAACGGACAGTTGGTGACGCAAACGATAATTCCCAAAATACCTTTCATGGCAAGGGATATAGAGATTTGTGGCGCTCCGGCGACAACGGCATGGCGCATAGAATAAATGGTAGCACGGCGGCGATAATAGCCATGGCGAATAGTCATGAGTGATAATGGAATGCCAAAGCCTACACACATTCTCAGCCCTTCGCACTCAGGGATATTCAGGATTTGTAGTGACGCGGCGAAAACGTCATGGTAGGGCTGGCGCATGACGAAAGACACCCGACTCAATATTTCCGAACTCGCGCGGAAAGCAGGCCTGACGAACTCGACATGCAGACGCTACGTCAAAACGTTTGCGGAGTTTATACCGCATGAGGGAAAAGGCCGGCAGAAACTCTTCCCGTCTGAATGCGTTCAGACTTTGAAACACATCAAAAGCCTGTACGACAACGGCAGGAGCACAGAGCAGGTGCTGGATGTTCTGGATCGCGACTACGAAAGAATCATGGATATTCAAACCCAGGAAGATAAGGACCAGATTCAGGCCCAGGAGGTGGTGAAGACCCTGGTGGAGCACTTACGCAAACAGGACAGCAAAGACCAAGAGATCAACAAGCTCAAGCAGGCCGTTAGTATGCTCCACAAGCAGGTGGTGGATTTTCGCCATGAACAAAAAGCCCTCCCGGATCCAGGAAGCATAGATCAGATACTGGACCGGCTGAATAGGCTTGAGGAAAGGATGGCTGCTCTGGAGGACAAGGAGCGCAGCTGGTGGCGAAAACTTCTACCAGGCTGAAAAACTTCCAACCTTTCGGCGGTTGTTTACGAAGCAGGGGTACTTAGGGTAGGATTAGAAAAACTGACCATAAACGACGAAAGCCAGTGAGTTGCCGCTCACTGGCTTTCAGAAAAAATTTCCCTGGAGGATCCGAATGTGTGCGTCACAGACCGCCAGGGCAAACCCCGTATTGGGTAGAGACTATATTCATCTCCATCCAATGTCAACTTTGCCCGTCAGGAAAGTGATGCCATTCGGAACCTCCAAGGGAAAAACGGAGGTTTGCCGTAATGTATCGTCTTGCGCCTGCATCCCTACCTACATCTGCTGCTGCATCTACTCCTCGGTCCACGCAAAAGCTGATCACAGTTAAATGGAAGCTCCAGCAAAAAGCGCTGCTGGACAACCAACTAACCAAGGCTGATGTTCTCGTCCTGAACTTCCTGCTGGAAAAATTTAACCGAACCTACGAAAACACCTTAGTCGGATATGTGCGAATGGCTGAGGCCCTTGGCCTGGGGCTCAGGACAGCAAAGAAGGCAGTCCAGAAGTTGATTGCTCGTGGCTATCTTTGCAAAAGCTATCAGGGCGGCAGGACGAAGCCAGGCGGACGAAAGCTGGCCAATATCTATTCTTTCCGTTTCGACCAGGTGACCGACTGGACTCCAGGGTGGTGCGATCCAAAAGAACGGGCATTATCAGGGGGCTCAGAAACAGTGCATGGCTATACACCCTTGATTGTCCAAACGGTGCACAGGTCTGCACCGTTCGCAGGGGAAACGGTGCATGGCTATGCACCCCTACCAATCTTTCTTAAAACACCCATTTACCAAGAAACAACAACACCACGTCCAAACCACCAGGGAGATGACCGTTGTTGTCGTCACTCCTCTCCATCCCAAAAAGAAATTTCTTCAGACGAGCAGGAATATATTGAACTGGAAGTTGATCGTGCGGAGAAGGCTGGGGAGATCAGGAAAAGCCCAGGGGCTTATCGGGTAGGTCTCCAGAAAAAGGCCCTGGCCGGAGAGCTCGATATCTCCGAATTGGAAAACCTACGAAGGCAAAAGAAAGCTGAAGAACTGGCCAACGTGGCCTTGGATTTAAGCGAGGCCCAGGCCAAAGAGAAGATCCAGCAAGCCATGAGTGGCCAAGATGTCACTGTCGGACATATCCACCTCACACCGGCAGAAGCTCTCCAAAAACTCAGCAATTCCTTTCCAACCGCTTATGGCAGAGTTCAAGAAGACCGGCAGGCCAGTCAGCATCAGGAAACAGAAACCACAGAATCGCACATTCAGGCCCTGGTGGATGCTGGCCACCAACCCCAAAAGATTTGCGAGAGCTATGTTTGGGAACGGCTGAACTTGGGGCCGTCAAACGTGGTGGACAAGATCTTGAGTGCGAAGTTCCCTGAAATTTTTAGTCAGACTCGGAAGATTCGGGAGTTGTACCGCCAATGCCTTATGCACCGAGAAGGAGCCAAGAACGGCAATTCTTTCTTGCAGACAAGGCTGGATCAGAAGCTTGATCAACTCCAGGCCCTGGCTCCTGATCTGGCCCAGCAAATAGCTTCATAGACTACAAGCTGGGGAAGCTTATCATGTCTCATAAGCTCCGTAGGTGCAGAATACTTTGTTTACCTTTGAGAAATATCGTGCTGGATGTGAATGTGAAATGCCAGAGATAGAGGCCTGGTAGGCAAGTCGAATATGTCCTCACAGCCCAGGCCTTGGCCCAGATTCGATGTTTTTTTCCGGGGTCCGTACAGGGCCGGAAGCATCCACCGCTACCAACCCGGACCCGCCTTTCCCCTGCTTGTTGCTGCCATAGTGAGCCTGAGATTCGGTGCTCTGATGGCCCATGGCCCTGGCGATATCGTCATGGTCCCATCCTTCAGCCTTGAGATTACTGCCCACTTGGTGTCTGGCTGAATAGACGGACATCTTCCTTCCCCGGAATCCAAGGGCCTTTTCGCAGGCCCGCTTGTACGCTTTAGTAAAGGCGTCCAAGGAGACATTTTCTGGGGTGGAAACCCGAACTGGATTTTCGTCAGGATGGCCGACCAGGGTATGTTGATCGAGGAGCTGACCTGCGGCACTTTCCCGGTCAAAGGCCAGGATTCTATATTCGTGTCCTTTGTCCTTGTGATCATATTTGCTGCCCCAGATTTTGACCACCACCTGGTCTTCTTCCCCCATGACCAAAACTCCCCGCTCAATTTCCGAGGGCCTGAGGCCGGTGGCCTGGAGCACGGCGGTGGCCTGTTGGTACTTTTCCGGCACAACTCTCTGCACCTTGATCATCCAGTCTTCGGGAAGTCCGGCAAGAGACTTTCGTTTACCATGCCTCTTCTGGCGGCGGCTTGCTATCTCCAAACCCCTTTCATCTCCATGATGTGCCTGGAGCTGCTGAAGCCTCTGCCGGGAGGGTGGCCGCACTGTCTGCTCATATTGCTCGTCATGTATCGCTTGCAGGTGCAAGGCAGTCTCTTTCATCTCTTCCCTGGCTTTGCTGGCCCATTCCTGATCTTTTGCCCTCCTGGCTTTGCCCACTTCATTGATGGCCTCCCTGAGCTTGTCTGAGTAATGATGCAAGGCGGCTGCCCGGTACATATAGTATGTCCCCCTGGTCGTGCCCTTTGCTTCGCAGTATTCCCTTGGGGTGTTGTCCCCCAGGCGTTCCACTTGTTTTTCATACTTGGCCAGGCTCTTGTCCGAGAGCTCATCTTCGGCGGTCAATTCCCGGCTGCATTCCTTCATTATCCTCCTGGCTTCCTCTTGGTTTATTGCCATCCTCGCCCTCCCTTTGCCCTTTATGTGTTTGTTGGCTCGCCTGCCTGCCGTTCTCCGCTTCGCTGCGAACTGGCAGAAGACGGGCTCGCTTAGCTCCGGTCCTTCGTCCCTGCGCTACCTTGATTTGCTATCAGCTTTGCTTCAAGCAAATCAAGGTCCAGCTCGCCCATATTTCCTGACATGCTTTGCAGTCAGTAAATATCCCTGTATGCTATCATGTATAGCTATACATGGAAAGGCAAAAAAAGGCCCGCCAGATCAAAGCCTGGGGGCCAAAAAAAGGAGAGATCATATGACGCAGGAAAGCAAGATCAGCAAGAAGAAGGCCTTCACGCTCCGGCTGGATCGGGAGACTGTTGACGAGATCGATGCCCTGGGGGAAACCAGGACAGGGAAAGCCCAGGAGTTAATAAAGATTGGGCTTGCACATGAAAGTGGAACTCGGGATATATATAAAGCTATCAATAGAATAGATAGGAGAATTGATTCCTTGGAGGAGAAAATGGAAAATATAAAAAATAGATTTACTGAAATGGTAGGAATCATGAGGAGCCTAGAAGATGTAATCTCCGAACAAAGGGGCAATTAATACCAAGGGCAAATAAGTGAGCAAGCCAGAAGATTTTTTTGTAGAAGCTCACCACGATAATGCCCCTGGGGAATTGACTTGATCCAGGGGCTGAACCCTTCCCCACATCCAGTTCCATCCTGGCTCTTGAGTTCAATCTAACTCCCCTTATTTTGAACTCAGACCAAAGGGGGCATCATGTCATTGCCAACAGTCACCACCCATGAGCAGGTTCAGGGTCAGCTGGTCCAGGCTGGGCATATCCCTAACCAAGCTGACAACGATATGCAGGCCGTCAACTTATGGCTGCATGGTAAGGGCAAGCGCACCGTCACTGCCTACAAAAAGCAGATAGGCCACTTTTTGAACTGGATCCAGAAGCCGCTGCGATTTGTTACCTTGGGCGACCTCCAAGCCTACCAGGACCACCTGGCAGATTCCGACCTCAAAGAGACTTCGCAAAATGCGTACATAATGACGGTCAAGTCTCTGTTCAGCTTTACTCAAAAAATCGGTTATACCACATTCAACCCGGCCGCTGCCATCCAGGGCCAAAAGGTCAAGGATGAATTAGCTCAGAGGATCCTGACTGAGGCTGAGGTTCAGGCCATGATTCATCTGGAGGAAAACCACCGTAATAAGATATTGCTACGGTTTATCTATGCTACCGGGGCAAGGGCATCTGAGATATCAGCACT
>JAIPER010000093.1 GCA_021737115.1 Desulfohalobiaceae bacterium | reverse complement strand
CCCTGGTAGCCGACTTTTCAGTGGGACTCGCCCTGAGCTTTGAGAAGGTCAAACTGACCTATCGCCATCTTTTCAGGACCAAGGAGTTCGACAATCAGGAACAGGGGCAGGTCATCGGGTCTTTGACCCTGACCCTGGCCTTTTAAGACCATCCGTATCCGCTTTGGGCGAATCGAAAGCAGGGCTCACTTTCAGACAGATTATCCTAAGACCTATCCGGCCTGGGCTTGACACATCGGAATCAAAAGATCTACGGGGCCATGCAGTAGGGATTGCATGGATCGAATTGACATCGAGTTGAAGGGGAACGCCCAACCCGGCGGAACCTTTGGGACGCAGAATTCAAGAGCTTTTTGTTGGTCTTTCAGAAGAGTAATTGTGAAAATCTGTCAACGCTGAGATGGCTGACGGTGGCCGGGTCGCCCTGTTGGATATCGCTTTGCCTGAAGATGCAGAATTCCGGGTCGCCCGGCCAGTGCACCATGCCATTTTCGAGGGGAACCGTGATATCTATCCAGTCCAGTTCAGTCATGGTCTGCTTCTCAGCCAAAGAGTTTCTTCAGTCCGTTGAAGTCGCTCACGGTCTGCCAGACTTGTCTGCCGGGGCATTGATGGTTGTCTTCATCTCTACGCTGGTCATGATGCCTCCTTGTTGTCCATTTGTTGAAGAGTTCGATTTAATAGATCCAATGATACTCATGCTTGTTGCACTGTCAATCATCAGGTTGTCAAGAGGACAATAGCCAGCAAGGCAAAGACGAAACCGATTGCATTTTTGAGGGAAATCGGCTCCTTGAGGATCAAAAAGGCTAACACAATGACAAGGGCAGGATACAAGGCTGTGATGGTGGACAATGTGGACACTTTCCCTTTGGACACCGCATACAAGTAGAACAGCATGCCGCCAAATCCAAAGATTCCAGTGAGAGTCCCGTACATAAAACCTTTGGGATGAAATTGAGGTTTAAAATTGAGCATGAACAGCATCAATATCCCCAGGAGCAATGATCCGAGACATTGAAAGAGGAGTGCACTTTTCGGATCGATATACTGAGTTGCCAATTTTGGCAGAAAAGCCCAAAGACCCCACAGAACTAGAATTATTAATGCATTCAGTATCCAAAGATACATTGTTGATTTCCTGCAATGACCCATTTCATTTTTTTCAAGGAAACTTTTCTCACGAATCAAGGGATTCTTTGGCCTTCTTCAAAAAATCAAGGAGTTCTCTGTCCAGAGAAGAATCGATGAGGGACTCGGGTTGATTGGCCAGGATTTCTTTGTAGCTCTTGTTGGCCACGGCCACCAAATCTTCAGAGCCCCCGCCCCGCATGAGCCGTTTGTGTCTGCCCCTGAAAGAGATGGTGGGCCTCCAATGATAACGACAGTACTTCAAGGTACTCTCATGAGTCAAATAGTTTCCCCCGCTTTGGGTCACCTCCTGGATGATGTCCAGAGACAGGGATTCATCGGAAACGTCGAGGCCGTCGGTGATCCGGTAGAATCGTTTCAGGAGTTCTTCGTCGATGATGAATTTTTCATAGGAGGTGCACATCAACGAGTCCAGGGTCCCCAGACAGTTGACTAAAATATTGGCTCCGGTAAGCATTCCCATCATCAGGTTCTGCTCGGTCTCATACCCGGCTTGACAATCGATTTCATCTGAATCAGTCATCCCGCACATGATTCGGGTAGGCATTTTGTAAATGTCTTTGGCCAGCTGCAGGTTGGCGGAGTTGATCAAAAAGGCTTCGGGTGACCCCGTAACGTATTCCCCGGTACGCAGGTCTCCCACAGTGGAAGAAGGTGAATAGACCACCGGAGTACCGGGGTTGGTTAGTTGGATCAGCACGGTCCCGGCGATGATTTCCGCGTTTTGCTGGACCACGGTGCCCAAGAGATTGACCGGCCCGGAAATCCCGGCCATGATGCAGGGCAGGATAAACACCGGCTGGTTGTGCTGGGCATAGACCAGCATGGTCTCGACGGCTTCCGGTCCATAGGCCAGTGGGCTCAGGGGATTGACGCTGACTCCCAGGACGTGATCCTTGAAGACGTCTCCCCCGCCAAAAGCGATTTTGACCATCTCCAGGACCTGTCTGGCCTGTTCCCCGTGCAGGCAGGAGCTGATCAGGGGTTTGTCGCTGTGCCTTACGCTCTCATACATGAGTCGCAGGTGCAGTTCGTTCAGATCCACATCCTGGGGCACGACCGGCAGCCCACCGGCGATGTCGGTCACCTCGCTGGCCTGGCTCATCTTCTGGAGATTGATAAAATCCTGGAGTGTGGCCGGTCGTCTGCCTCCATCCAGATCCTGGATGTCGGTGGGACCGGCGTTAGGCTGAACGGCAAAACGCTCGCCGATAAGAAGAGAACGTGCATCGTTTCTAGCTGTGAATCTGAATCTGGCCGGGCAGCGCATCATTGAGCTCTCGGCCATTTTTCTGCTGATGTACACAGTTCTTCCCTCGACCCTGGCTCCGTGTTCTTTAAAGATATCGAGGGCCTCATCAGACTTAAAAACGATCCCGATCTTCTCCAGGACATAGATGGAGGAGTCATGGACCCGAATCAAATCATCCTTGGTCAGGGGATCAATCTTGGTTTTGAGGGACATATCTACCTTTTCCGAAAAACTATCTTGTGCTTGAAAGAAAAGCAGTTTCTTTGCAAAACATTCCTACCGGACTGTCAAAACCGGGCAGGGTGCCTCAAGGATGACGAACTGGGCGGTGGAACCGAACAACATCTTCCCCACCCTGGAACGCCTTTTTACCCCGATCACGATTTCGTTGATGTTGTTTTCTTTGGCATAGCGGACTATATCTTCCCCGGCTTCCATCCCCCGGATGGAGAGATCTGCTTTGCAGGGAATATTCTCTCTTTCGACCAGGAGACGGGCCTGCTTCAAGTTCCGTTCCGCTGTTTCAAGGTCGCGCCGGAGCAGGTAGGGGCCGCCCATCATGGAATGTATGAGAAAGATCTTTGCCTCTAAGACCTTGGCTTGTTTGATGGCCAATTTCAAGGCATCCCTGGCGACTTGTGTTCCGTCAAAGCAGACTAAGTAATTCATGCAATCTTCCTTTTCAAATGAAAGATGAGGCCCTTTCAGCAAGGAGGCTGTCCAGCCAGTCGGGATCCATCTCCGGGACCGAGGCCAGGAGCTTGTCCGTGTACTCGTGGTGGGGCGGGGCCAGGATTTCCTGCTTGCCCCCCTGTTCCACGATCCGGCCCTCCAACATGATCACGATCTTGTCCGAGATGGCCTTGACCGTGGCCAGGTCGTGGGTGATGAACAGGTAAGACACATGAAGTTCGTTCTGAAGGTCCTGGAGCAGGGCCAGTATGCCTTCGGCCACCAGCTGATCCAGGGCCGAGGTCACCTCGTCGCAGATGATCAGCTCCGGCTCCGCGGCCAGGGCCCGGGCGATGCAGATCCTTTGCTTCTCTCCGCCGGAGAGCTCCGTGGTCAGGCGGTCGATGTACTTTTCCGGGGTGAGCTCGATTTTGTCCAGAAGTTCCTTGATCCTGTCCTCGGCCTCTTGGCCCTTCATGCCGAAGTAGAACTTGAGGGGGCGTCCGATGACCGTCCTGACCCGGTGCCTGGGATTCAGGGCCGTATCCGGCATCTGGTAGATCATCTGCATCTTGCGAAGGTTTTCCTTGTCCCGTTTTCTGAGCTCCGGGTGCAGCTCTTTCCCCAGGAAGGTGATCGTTCCCTTAATGGCCGGCAAGAGGCCGGTGATTACCTTGGCCAGGGTGCTCTTGCCGCTGCCCGACTCTCCGACCAGGGCCACGGTCCTGCCCCGCCTGACCGTGACGTTGATGTCCTGGAGCACCTTCTCCCGGCCGGTGTAGGTGGCCTCCACGTCCTTGACCTCCAGGATGATCTTTTCCTTCTCCGTCTCCGCCTTTTCCTCCCTGAGGGTGCGCACCGATAAGAGATCCCGTGTGTACTGCTCCTTGGGATTTTTCAGCATCTCCCGGGTCTCGCCGAGCTCGACCATGTCCCCGTAGCGCAGGACCATGATCCGGTGGGCCACCTGGGCCACCACGGCCAGGTCGTGGGTGATGTACAAGGCAGCCTTGTTCATGGTCTCGGTGATCTCCTTGATAGCGGCCAGGACTTCGATCTGGGTGGTCACGTCCAGGGCCGTGGTCGGTTCATCAAAAACGATGACATCAGGCTGGCAGGACATGGCCATGGCCACCATGGCCCTCTGCAGTTGTCCGCCGGAGAGTTCGTGGGGGTAACGGTAGCCGATCTTTTCCGGGTTGGGCAGAAACAGCCTGTGGTAAATCTCCACCGCTTTCTGTTCTGCCTCTTTTTGACTCATCAAGCCCTTTAGGACCGGTGCCTCGGTGTACTGCCTGATCACCCGATGGGAGGGATTGAAGGAGGCGGCCGCGCTCTGGGCCACGTAGGCGATCCTGGTCCCCCGGATGGAGCGCAGGTATTTCTGCGAGGCCCCGAAAAGTTCACGACCATCCAGCTTGATCGACCCCGAGGTCAGGCGGCAGCCCTGCCTGGTGTAGCCCATGGCCGCCAGGCCGATGGTCGATTTACCGGCCCCTGATTCGCCGATTAGGCCCAGGACCTCACCCCGGTTCAGCTCCAGGCTGATGCCGTTGACTATGGTCTGCCAGCGTTCCTCGCTCCAGGCTTCGATGTACAGGTCCTTGATCTCGAGTAATTTGTCCATGACTTTTTAAGTGTTTCGGATTTCGAATTTCGTGCTGCGAATTTACTTTTAAAATAGTTGTTTGTTCAATGGTGCTCTCAAGCTGATAAATTAGAAGAACTTTATCCTAGTCGTGCAACCCGCTGGCGATGTGGAGGAACCAGTCCACGATGAGATTGACCCCCACGGTCAGAAAAGCGATGGCCCCGGCTGGCAGCAGGGGGGTGTAGATGCCGAAAGTGATGGCCCCGGCATTCTCCCGGACCATGCCTCCCCAGTCCGCAGTGGGCGGCTGCAACCCCAAACCTAAAAAGCTCAAGGCCGCGATAAAGAGAAAGACGAAACAGAAGCGCAGCCCGAACTCGGCCACCAGGGGAGGCATGGCGTTGGGCAGGATTTCGTGTCGCATGAGCCACCACAGGCCCTCGCCCCTGAGTCTGGCCGCCTCCACGAACTCCATGACCTCTATGTCCATGGCCACGGCCCGGGAAAGTCGGTAGACCCGGGTCGAGTCCAGGACGGCGATGGTGAAGATCAGGGTGTAGACCGAGGAGCCGACCACGGACAGGATCATCAGGGCGAAAATCAGGGTCGGAAAGGCCATGATGATGTCAATGATTCGGCTCAGGATCTGATCGGTCCAGCCGCCCAGGGTCGCGGCGAAGAAACCGAGGACGATGCCGATGAAAAAGGACAGGGCCGTGGTCACGAAGGCCAGGGCGATGGTGTTCCTGGCACCAAAGACCATGCGGCTGAACAAGTCACGGCCCACATGGTCGGTGCCAAAGTAAAACTGTCTGCTGAAGAGTTCCCAGACATTGCCCACGACTGTGGTTTCGCCATAAGGGGCGATGACTGGAGCGAAGATGGCCACCAGGATGTTCAAGAGGACGATGCCCAGGCCGATGCGGGCGCTTAGAGGGGATTGCCGCAGTATTTTGAGCAATGTTCGACTCCTTGTTAATGCGTTTGTCTGAGTCTCGGATTGGAGAGCATGGAGAGGACATCCGCCAGGAGGTTCAGGGTGACGTAGGTCGCGGCGAAGATGAGCCCTGAGGCTTGGACCACGGGGAGGTCACGCTTCGAGACCGAGTCCACCAAAAGTTGCCCCAAACCGGGATAGACAAAGACCACCTCCACGATGACCACCCCCACGACCAGATAGGCCAGGTTCAGGGCAATGACGTTGATCACCGGGGATAGAGCATTTGGCAGGGCGTGGAGGATGATGATCCGAAGTCGCCTAATCCCCTTGAGATCGGCCATTTCGATGTATGCGCTGGCCAGGACGTTGATGATCGCGGCCCGGGTCTGGCGCATCATGTGCGCGGTGACGATACAGGTCAGGGTCAGGGCCGGGAGGAGGATGGTGTAGAGCTTTTCCCAGAGACCCATGCGCGGGCTGATTGAAGCCAGGCTGGGAAAGACGTTGAACTGCACCGAAAAAACAGCGATCAGGATATAGGCGATAAAGAATTCGGGGAAAGAGATGAATGATAGGGTGGTGGTGGAGATGGCGTTGTCAAACAGGGAGTTGCGGTAGAGTGCCGCCAGGATGCCCAGGATGACCGCCAGGGGCACGGCAATGGCCGCGGCGGTTCCGGCTAGAAAGATGGTGTTGGCGAAACGCCAGCCGATCAAACCGGCCACAGACCGACCGTTTGCAAGGGAGTTGCCGAAATCGCCCTGGACGAAGTTTCTGAGCCAGGTGAAATAGCGGACGTGGGGTGGCAGGTCGAGCTTCAGCTCTTTCCTGAAGGCTTTGACCGTCTCCGGGGTGGCCGACTGCCCGAGCACGGTCTCGGCCACGTCGCCAGGCAGAAGCTCCACCCCGATGAAGATGATTACGGAAACGGTCAGGATGGTGACCACACTGGCCAGAATTCGTTTAAGGACCATTCGGAACACGTGTTTCATGGCTCTATTCTTTCTGCTCAGACGATATTTGAAAATGAGAGTGAAACAAGAATGATCAGATCACTGGCTTGGTCCTGGCTCTTTTCTTGTTTTGGCAAAATCTCATTTCATTGAATAAGAGATTTGGCCAGCTTACTTGCGGACCCGGCGTCTGGAGCATAACCGTCGGCTCCGATCTGGCTGGCGAATTTTTCCGTAACAGGTGCTCCGCCTATCATAATCTTGACCTGATCTTTCAGACCGTTCTCTTGAAGGGCCTCTATGGTCTTCTGAATTTGGGGCATGGTAGTGGTTAACAAAGCCGACAGGCCAAGAACTTGAGGTTTATGTTTTTGAACCGCTTGGACAAAAGTTTCCGGGGCGATATCTACCCCTACATTAATTATGTCAAATCCTGCGCTTTCCAGCATCATAGCTACTAAATTTTTGCCGATATCATGCAGGTCACCCTTAACCGTGCCAATGACAATCTTGCCTCCGGATTTGGATTCTTCTGCAGACAACAGGGGCTTCAGAATTTCTAGGGCCCTGCTCATAGCCCTGGCAGACATGAGAACCTCCGGTATAAACATATCTCCGTTCTCCATTCGTTCTCCAACCACATCCATGCCCGGAATGAGAGCAGTGTTCAAAATCGCACTTGCGCTGGTACCCTGATCAATGGCTTGCTGAACCATGTCTTTCAAAGCAGCGGCCTTGCCGGATATCAAAGTTTCTGTAATTGCGCTCAGGTCTGCCATATACTATCCTCCTAAGACAATTGAATTGATGAATCATGAAGGTGTTGAGAAGGTGAAGATTATCATGGCTTTTTCGTCATCAGTAGGTGATCAGGAATCGAACCACCAACGTTCGCAACAGCGCAGTCCGTCGAGTTCCCAGTTTCCGGCCGGATTTTCAAACCGGACTTTGTCCGAAGCTGCATCCAACATGTTGGCGACCATGGGTATGACCACCCCGCCTTCATCGCGCACGATTTTCTGCATTTCTTGGTACATTTCATCGCGCTTTTGCTCATCAAGCACTGCCCTGGCTTCATTGAGCAGCTTGTTGAACCGCTCATGCTTCCAATGCATGTCGTTCCATTCCGCGTCTTCGGCATAGGCGACGGAGAACATCCAATCCGCGGTGGCCCGACTGAACCAAAAGCAGGCACACCAGGGTTTATTCATCCAGACATTGTTCCAATACCCGTCTTGGGGTTCTCGAACAATTTGAATGTCTATGCCGGCTTTGGCCGCGTGTTCTTTCCAGAGTGTGGCGGCATCGACCGCCCCGTCGAAAGCCGCGTTAGAGGTATGCAATTTGAATGTATGGTCGAGTTTACCAGCCTTTTTCATGAGAAATCTGGCCTTATCCGGGTCGTAATTCCGCTGCGGCAGGTCTTCCGCGTAGAATTTGACGATTGGGGCCACGGGATGATCGTTGCCTATGGCGCCGTACCCATGCAGGACCGTATCGAGCATTTGTTCACGATCCACTGAGTACTTCAGGGCCAGGCGGACATCATTGTCTGTATAGGGAGGGACATCCACCAGCATCGGAAAGGTATAGAGCAAGCCGCCAGGGACTTCGATGAGCTGCAGACCAGGTTGTCGTTTTAACAGGTGTGCAGTCTTGCGGTCTGGTCGATTCATGGCATGTATTTGGCCTGTTTTCAGAGCTGTTGTTCTGGCGATGGTATCATTGATGACCGTGACCTCCACGGCATCGAAATGGGCCCGACCCTCTTTCCAGTAATTGGGGTTTTTTTTAGCCAGGAGTCTGACCCCGGGTTCGAAACTTTCGAGGATGTATCCACCTGTTCCGATTCCTTTATTGAAATCTGTTGTCCCGGTCGGGAAAATGGGTGAACGAGTCGAAGCCAGGACATAAGGAAAGTCCGCGCTGCCGTTTTTTAAATTGAATCTGATGGTATGCTTGTCTATTTTCTTGATTTCCTGGATGATTTTAACCAGGGCTTTGATCGGCGATTTCGATTTCTCCCCCCGATGGTAATCGATGGAAAAAATCACATCATCGGCCTCCATGGTCTTACCGTTGTGGAATTCAACCCCTTTTCTCAGTTTGAAAGTCCACTGTTTGGCATCGGGGCTTGGTTCCCAGCTCTCGGCCAGTTCAGGGATAGCTCTGCCATTATGGTCCTGTTCAACCAGGCAGTTGCGAAGGAATCCCATACTGGTCATCTGCATCATGACGTCGTTAAAGGTTACGGGATCCAAAGAGTTTGAGGTATGGCCCCCGGCCATGCCCAGCTTGAAAACACCTCCTTCCTGAGGGACGGCTGCCCGGGCTGAAGAATTTAAGAAAAACGGGGACAAGGTCGCTGTGATCCCTAAAGCGGAGCATCTGGCCAGAAATTCCCGGCGGGTGATCCTGCCTTCGGCCCACATCTGTTTGAGTTTTTCGTGGCTTGACATAAGTCACCTCCGTCTTGTTGATGTTCTTACCTATCCAAAATTCTATAGCGCCTCAGGACACTCATTACAATCGCTCCATGGATGGAGTGCGAACAACCCGAAAGCCTGCTTGGTTGGAATTCATTATCCTCCCTCTTCCATGGCCTTGCTTTCGGCATCAGCCTCTTCCACAATGGAACGTAAGGCTGATACCACGGCTTCTTCTAAGGGCAGGGGCTTGTGAGAAGCCAGGAGTTCGGACGCTCTTTCAGCGGCCCTTTGGGCAAAATCTTTACTGCCACTTTTCAGCCAGCGCTCGTAATTGCCGCGCTCTATCAAATGTGGCGCTGAAGGCAGGGTCCGCATGTATTTCATGGTGTGTTCCTGCATGAGGTGATCGCCGCCGGGTCCTACCGCTTTGATTACCTCGAGTGCCAGGTGCTCATCATCTACTACAATGCCTTGGAGAACTTTGCGGACCATTTTAAATATGTCGTTGTCAATAATCAGTTGGGCGTAACTGAAGATCAGCCCTGAATCCAGCATGCCGGCGCCGTACATCAGGTTGGTGCCGGCCTGAGCCGCACACATGGCGGTCAGGGTCTTTTCATGACCTGCCTGGGCGTCGGGGATCTTGCTGTCTGCCTACCCACCGGCGGAAAAACTCGGCAGCAAATACTTCTGGGCCAGCCTTGGGGCCGCGGCATTGAGCAGGCCGCATTCCGGGGACCCCACGGGTGTGGTGCTCAGTTTCAGGTCAAAACCAAGGGATGAGCAGCCATAAATGACCGGAGCTCCCTTGGCGGTCAACTGGTGTAGGACGATGGCCCCTAAGATTTCGCAGTTATGGGTGACTAGAGCTCCGGCTAGGGTGATCGGTCCCGTGGCCCCGGCCATGACCATGGAGATCAGGTTGCAGGGGACGCCGGCCCGAGCACAGGTGATAACACCTGTGCAGCAGTTCAGATCCAGGGTCAAGGGGCTGGTTGGGGAGCAGTTGATAGTGCAGATGGGCTGTTCTCGCAATGCATCCTCTCCCCCTGCAATAGCCTGGGCCATTTTGATTATCTTTCCAGCCCGCCAGCCGTTTCCCGGACCATACACCGTATGTTTGGCAGTATTGGCAAAGACTAATTCCGCCTCATGGATCGGGGCCACATTTTCTGAGACATCGCTGGCATTCAAGGAACGTTCGCAGACATCCACCTCCTCCATGGCATCGGTCAGCAAAGCGGCCTTGCCGACGTCCGTATTGACGGAACTCCTGACCGTGCCGTCGGGTTCCATGACCGACACTCCTTGACCAAAGGTGCAGAAATTTATCCTCTTGTCTTCCAAGACCACATCATGTTTGGAATCCCGCCCATAGAGCACGATTTTCGAAGGGGCCGAG
>JAIPER010000092.1 GCA_021737115.1 Desulfohalobiaceae bacterium | reverse complement strand
CCCTGGTGATACCGGGGAGTATGGTCCCGTTCAGGGGCGGCGTGATCAGCTCGTTGTTCAGGTAGAAGAAGATGTTGCTGGTGCCCACCTCTTCCACATAGCTGTTCTCTCTGCCGTCCAGCCACAGGACCTGGGCATAGCCCCTGGATGTGGCCTCTTTGGAGACATAAAGAGTGGGGCCGTAATTGCCGGATGTCTTTGCTTCTCCGGCTCCACCCGTGATTGCCCGGACATAGGAGTGGGAAACGAAGATCCGGGTGGGGTTGAACCCCTGCGGATAGTAGGCCCCCACCGGAGAAAGGATGATGTAGAAGAGGTAACTCCGGGACGGCCGGACCCCTAAGGCGGCTTCGGTGGCGATCATGGTCGGCCGGATATACAGCGAGGTGCCCCCTGCAGTTGGAACCCAATCGCGGTCGATGCAGATCAGCTCTTTCAGGGCCTGCAGAAAATGGGCTTCCGGAACCATGGGCATGACCATACGTTCTGCGGATCGGTTCAGGCGCTCGAGGTTCTTTTCCGGCCTGAATAGCCCGATCTCGTTATCCGGCAATGAATAGGCCTTCAGACCCTCAAAGACTTCCTGGTTGTAGTGGAAGATCATTGCCGCCGGATCGAGACTCAGATTGCTGTAAGGCACAATCCTGGGATGACGCCAGTCATTGTCCTCGTAATCCATCATAAACATGTGATCGGTGGTGAACTGTCCAAAACCGAGACGGTTGTCCTCAGGAATCGATTTTCTGTTCTTTGTCCTTGTTGTTTCTATCTCCATGCTGGCCCTCATCAAGCATCTCGGTCAAAGATTGACCATTTGAACAAAATAATGAAAAATACCCCTAAAGTCTCTGGGAGTCTTCGGGCAAATATAGCCTTTCAGTAAAAGTTTTTGGATTTATGCCAGATAACCAGCTCTTATTCTTTGTCTTAACAATCGAAAATCCAAAATCCAAAATCCAAAATTCTATCTACACTCGATGCCTATCGAGCTGGAATATAGCTGCTGTCTTTTGCAGAAGTCAAGTTTGATCGGAAGAAAAGGATACATCATATATGGCTGAGACCAGACCGAGTGAAAAGTTTCTGAACCAACAGGGCCAAAACCAGGAAAAAGTCATTGTCAATTTTTATGACGGCAAACAGGTCAGAGGATATCTGTCGAGACTCGATTACAGAGATAAGTATTTTCAAATTCAGGCTGTCGAGGGATTTGAAAAGGCTAAGATCCTGGAAGTCGGTTTTGAAGAGATTCAATCCATGTACTTTGTGCACGATTTTGATCAAAAATTGCCCCACTATAGGGTAGATTCAGGTTTCTGGGACAGAGCCTTTACCAAGAGGGTTTCGGGTACCGTGGTCTTCAAATGGGAGGAGGGGAGGTGGATCGCCAGATTCAAAAAAAGCCGGACCGATCTCGGGGGAATCTTTTTTGAGCCCCAAAAAACAGGAAACGTTCGTCGCGTCTTTTTCCCCTTCCCCAGGAAAAAATCGGCTCTAAGCAGGCCCAGGCTGGGGGACACCCTGTTGAGCGAGGGGTTTATCTCAAAGGAGGAACTCGAACAGGGCCTGCAAAAGCAGTCGGAACTCAGGGAGAAAAAAATCGGGGATATCCTGGTGGAAAACGCGGGGATACAACCTGAAGCCGTGGAAAATGCCCTGAAAAAACAAAAATCGAGATTCGAATCAAAGCTCGGAGAGATATTGATAGCAGCCGGGGCCGTCAACCAGAGCCAGGTGGAAGAGGCTCTGTCCAGACAGAAAACACAGTCCTCGAGACGCCTTGGGCAGATATTGATCGACATGGGGTTGGTGAGCGAAGAGATGCTTGCCCTCTCCGTTGCCTTGAAGTTTGGATTGCCGTATGTCGATTTGCAGGATTACCCCGTGGATCCTGCTGCACTGGAGTGCGTGTCTCAGAATTTGGCCAGGAAGCTGCAAATCTTTCCCTTGAAGCTCAAGGATCACGAATTGACGGTCGCCTTTTCCGATCCCACGAACCTTGATCCCAAACAGGACCTCACCTTTTACACCGGGAAGGGGATCAAAGAGGTCATAGCCACGGAAAAGAGCATTATGCAGGCCATAGACGAGCATTATGGCAAAGATTCGGACGAGTATCTGGAAAAACTGTTTGCCGGCGAGTCCGAAATAGAAGAGGTGGCTGAAAAAAACAAGGAAGAGTATGAGATAGGCGAGCAAACCGGCAAGGAAAGGCCTATCATCGAACTGGTGAATCATATGCTGAAGACGGCCGTGGTCAAGAAGGCCAGTGATCTGCACATTGTTCCCGAAGGACGGCGGGTGAAGGTGGAGTTGAGGATAGACGGCGAGCTGTACGAGGAGTTGACCCTGAGCAGTGATCGTCTGCCTTCGGTCATTGCCAGGATGAAGATCATGGGCAACATGAATATTGCTGAGCGCAGGCTCCCCCAGGATGGACGGGCCAAGGTCAAAGTAAGCCAAAAGATCGTTGATTTGCGCTTTTCCTGTATGCCCAGCATCTTCGGGGAGAGCATGGTGGTCAGACTCCTGGACAAGGAGAGCGGAGTCAAGAGCTTGGATCAGCTCGGGTTCCTGGACAAGGAACTGGAAGAGCTGCGCAAGAGTCAGCAAAAATCATATGGCATGATCCTGGTCACCGGTCCGACCGGAAGCGGCAAATCGTCGACCATCTATGCCTGCCTGCAGGAACCCGTTTTTTCGAACAAGAACGTCATCGCCCTGGAAGATCCTGTGGAGTACGAGCTGCCCGGCCTGACCCAGGTGCAGATCAAGGAGAGTATCGGCCTGACCTTTGCCAAAGGCCTGCGCCAGATCCTCAGGCACGATCCGGATGTCATAGTCGTCGGAGAAATCAGGGATCTGGAGACGGCCAAGATAGCCATTCAGTCTGCCTTGACCGGCCATCTCCTGTACAGCACCCTGCACACCAATACTGCGGCCGAGGCCTTTGTCCGCCTGGGGGAAATGGGGGTGGAGCCCTATCTGGTGTCCTCGAGTATTGTGGGAATCGTGGCCCAGCGGCTGATCAAGAGAATCTGTCCGGCTTGCAGCACAAAGGACGAAAAGGCCTTGGACAAGCTTGCCGCCAGCCGCTATCCGGTGCAGCCTTCCCAAGATGCGGTATTTTTTTTCGGAAAAGGCTGCAAGCAGTGCAACCAGACCGGCTATCAGGGCAGGACCGTGGCCTATGAGTATCTGGTCCCGGATGAACGGATCAAACGGGCGGCCGTCACGAACAAGCCCGCTTCCGAAATCAGGAGGCTGGCCCGGAAACAGGGGATGCGCACCATTGAAGAGATCGCCTTGCGAAAAGCCGAACAAGGCCAGACCAGTGTCGACGAGATCATCCCCTTGATCAACTCGGATGGTTAGTTGGTCTTGGAACGAAAAATCACCCATCTACTTCGTCACTGCAAGATTTTGGAATCTTTATGTATTGGAATACATTGCGCTTTCAAGGTTTGTTCCTCGTATCCGGGCAAGCTTGCGTTTAAGCATCGTTTTCTTTCAGAGACTAGTTGGCGCATCTGCAAAAAGTCTTGAGTGAACGCTTCAAGCGACTTTTTGTTCCTGTAACTCTTTGGATTTACTGACCACTGGCCACTGATTACTGACCACTGGCGGCTGCAAAAGGATTTTTTGCAGCCGCATCTAGTTGGGAATAAGGGGCTGAATGATTTTCACCGGCAGATTCAGGGTCTTTTCCAATACATTCAGAAAACCCTTTCCTACAGCCCCCGGCGGGAGGGGGGTGATCCTGTAACGATCCAGGCTGCCCGTTATCTTAAAAGGGATGGATATGAGACTTTGTCCGGTGATATGTTTCAAGACCGGGATCTTGGTGACCAGCCGGTCAAGCGTCTTGAACGGAGCCACGGCCAGCATGAGTTCGATCCTCTTGTCTCCCGGAATGTATTGGCCCATGAAATCAATATTCATGGACTGACCGTCTAAATGGCCTTCTTTGATAATCAGGATCGAGTCTTTTACCAGGCACTCGATATCAAGGGTGTTATAGGCGAATCCCTGTTTTTCAAGGTCAGGGACGCTGCCGAAGAGGATTTCGGTTGAGTTCAAGATCTCCAGGACCTTGGCCAGGATGGTGAAGCGGTGGATACGGCCTCCTTCGGCTGAAAAGGAGATTCCGCCCTGGACGGAGTCCTTGAGTCCTTCCAGGTCCCCGGCCTCAGCTTTTAGGCTGCCTTCCAGGCTGAAGTAACCGGTGATATCATCTTCCCAGCCATACATGCATCTCAGGGTCCTGCTTAAGTCCTGCCGGTCGGCTTCCGGGTCGACCCTCAGCAGAATACGCCCGTTTTCAAGACTCAAGTTCCCGGGGGTCCTGACGGCACAGAGATTCGCACGAGGACCGAAAGAGATCTCTTTTTTGTTTTTGTCCAGGTCAAGCCTGATCTCCAGGGGCTTCCAGGTCAGGTCTTTGTAATGAAAAGCATCGAGAGAGATGTCGACCCCGGCCTTCAGGCTGTTCAGGCCGGAGCGGAGTCTGGTGTCGTGCCGGCCGGTCTCCCCGCCGAATTGCCTGCGGATAATCGGTTCAATCTTTTCCCAGCGCAGTTCTCGAGCCTGGACGCTTGCCCTGAGGCCGCTGTTTTCTCCGGAATAATCAAACTCAGCCCGGACATCCACAGGGATTGTGCCCAAGAAAATTGTGCCGTCCCCAACCAATAATTTGTCCTGCAGGGCCTTGAGGGTCAGTTCTTCTATGTTCACCCTTTCCGAGCTGCCTGCCACGGGCAGAACCGTATCTCTCAGGTGTATCCTGCCAGAAGCCGAACGGATATTCCATGGCTCGGAAAAAGAAATCTTCAGGGAACAATATCCCAGGACATTGCCCGGGGAGTATCTGCTTGTCTGAAAGAGTCTATCCAGGGATTCCTGGAGCAGATGTCCGGTGAAGCGGATGTCCAGAAGTCCCGGGCCAAGATGGGTTACCTCCAGTCTGGCTTTGGAAAATTCATCCAGAATCCTGAAATCGAAGATTTTTGTCCGCGGGGAAGCGGCCTGGAATTCGCAGTCCAGGACGGTGTTGCCGGTATTGAGCGAGACCCGGAGGCTGGTCAGGCTAAAATCTTTCAGGACCAGAGATCCCTTTTTCGCCTTTAGAGGGCTCTTGAAGCGGATTTCGTCGGGCAGAGGGAGATGGTTCGCGATTTCAGAGAGAGACTCGGGACCTAGAAAACCGTCTTCAAAAGTGAACTCCGCTGCCGGATTCTGGCCAAAGACATCCCGGATGCTTCCGGAAAAGTCTGCTGAAAGGTCGCGGTATTCTGTCCTCACATCGGTTACGGTCAGACTGGGCTTAGACGCGACGAAGCCACCGTCCTGGATCAGAATGGGTTCTTCCAGACCCTGTACTTGAAGCCGGAGTCTTTCGACCTGGCCGGTGCTGTGATAATCCCATTCGGCAGGCCGGTGCAAGGCCCCTCGGAAAATCAGGATATCGGCGTGCAATCGCCCCAGGAACTTGGCCATGTTCCAAGGCCTTTGTTCGTTGGATACGGATTGTATAAAGGGCAGAATCTGGCCGAGGTCAAGTGTGGAATCAGAGGCCTGCACGCTGAATCTGTTTGTCCGGTTCAAGAGGAATTCAGCGCTGACTGAATGAAACCGCGATTTTCCCAGCCCGATCTCGAATCCTTCCAGGATCACTTCGGACTTTGTCCAGGTCAGTCTCCCCGGGCCGATTAGCAGGGGAAAGGGAAGAGGTTTGTAGTCTGCCAGGACCTGGCCCTGTTGGAGGGCGGCTTCTATGTTCAGGACGCTGTTTTCTTTCTGGATGCTCAAAAAACCTTGTCCCCGGCCTGAGACCTTGGTGAACAGGTTGAGTTTTTTCAGGAATTTTTTTGAAGAAACCACTTCCTTGAGCACTCCCGGGAGCTGTGACAGGTCAGCCCAAACCTTTGTCTTGAGGGAAAAAATATCGTGCTCTTTGTCCAGATCAAGGACCAGTTCCCCGTTTTCGCCTCTGCTTTCGCCAAAAACGGACCGGACCCCTTTACAGTACAGGGTCTTGTCCTGTATCAAGGCAGAGCCGTTGACATTCGTCAGGTGCATTTCAGGTTCGGGCACTCTGACCTCCCCCTTTTCCAGCACCCCCTGGACATGCAGTCGGTTTATCAGTTCCTGCCGGGTGCCGCCGTTGGTCTTTATGGTCATTTCAGGCACCCAGCCGCTGGTAACGATATTGGATACCTTGCGAAGCGTTTTATTTTCAAATAAGCTCAAACAGGCTTCTTGAACAGGCTGAATGTGAAAATCCGAGGCACTCAGGCTGAGCCTTACAAAAGGAGAGTCCGGGTGCCGGTTCCAGTCCAGGCTGCCTTTTAGGTGAACCCCGGGTGCGGTGAATTGCATTTTTGTGAACGAGATCCGTCCCTTTTCAGGACTCAACTGAAGGCCCCCCTGAAAAACAGGCAGTTGAAGGGTGGTGGCCTGCCCTTTCCTGTTCAGTGTGATTGCCGGGACTTGTCCCTGAAAATCTGATTCCAATAAAATTCCGGAGGTTATATTCAGGCTGCTTGACAGATCAAGCAGTCCGGAATCAATATCCGGATAGGCAGGAGGCAGAAAGGCAGCCGCTTTTTCCAGCCTGAGGCTGGAGATTTCAAGTTCGCCAAGGAAATCAAGAGACTGGGAATCCCCTGTGAGGTTCAGGGAAAACTGCTTACAAAAACTTGACTCGCCTCTGACCGTCATCTCGAGTAAGGGCCCGGATTGGATGTTTACAGAGACGTTTTCCAGCAACAATGCTTTTGTCCCGTTGCTTTTAATCTGAAAGCTGCCCTCATCGAGGCTGCTCTTGGAGATCTGGGCTAGTCCCTGCAGTATTGTTCCCAGACTTTTACGATCGGGTGGAAAATATTTTCTGGGTGTGGCCGGTTCGAAGGTGACCACCGGCCTGTTGATCTGCAGGCTGTATATTTCTGACCTGCCGAGAAGCAGATCATTCCAGCTCTGAACAAGCCTGAGGCTGTCCAGCCTGACCTCGATGTTTTCAGAGGGTGAAAACGACAGTCCCTTGACCTTCACTGTCGGTTGGGGGAAAAAGGAGAGTTGCAGACCGGAGGCCTCGAGCGGGAGAGACAAAAGCCGGGAGGCCTTGGTGGTGAGTTCGTGCCGGATAAGATCCTTGTCTATGATCCGGGGCAGACAAACGATGAGCAGCAGGGATAGATAGACACAGACGGTGATCAGCTGGCTGAAAAGCAACAGCAGTTTTTTAAGAAACCAGGCCATAAGAATTATACTTAGGCTCATCGTAAATTGAGGTTCTTATTATACGAAAATCCTGGTAGTCGAGGCTTTATTTTTCTGCAACTGTTCAATTTATGCCTCGCATAAGTATCTCTATCTGAGATTGGATTGGATGTCATTAACCAGATCTCATCCCAAAAGATATCTTTTGGGATGAGATCTGGTTACTCGCTGTATACTGTTCCAATTTTGGTTTTTTGACAAAGTAGCAGTGATTCCGGACTTCAGCTGCCATTTTACGATAAAAGTATGGTTGGATCAGTATAGTTCAGAGCTCTTTCCCAAGAGCTATAATTTGTAGAAATTTTGGACACCATATTGTTAAAGGATGAAAAGCGATGAATTCAGCGCATAAGGGAAAAAAATTTTTGGTCATCTTCGTGCTCTTGCTGGCAGTCGGACTGAGCGGGACCTACTTCTATTTTGCCGAAACCGAATTGCCCGGCATCCAGGTCTCGCCCGACAAGGGCTTTGTGGGACAAGAGTCAACGCTTACGCTCTCTTTGACTGATAAAAAATCCGGTCTGTCCAAAGTGCGGGTTGAAGCAGTCCGGCAGGGAACCAGCCGGACGCTTCTGTTTCGGGACTTCGGCCAGGGCGTCCACGAGTGGCGATCTCAGATCAAGCCCGGAGAGAAGGGGCTGGAGGATGGAGAATTTGTGCTCCGGATCGTTGCCCGGGACAGATCCTGGAAAAATCTGTTCAAGGGTACCAGGGCAGTCCGGGAAATTCAATATGTCATGGACACCAGGGTTCCGAAGATCAACCTGGAGACCTTCAGGCATAATTTGAACCAGGGCGGAGCGGGTCTGGTCAGCTTCAGGACTTCGGAGCCGGTCCAAAAAGCCGGAGTCACCATAGGAGATTATTTTTTCCCGGCTTACAAGGGTTCCGACGACCGCTACCTGTGCTTGTTCGCCTTTCCGTATAATCTGGATCCAGGTCAGGACGAGCCGTTGGTTCAGGTCGTCGACCGGGCCGGGAATGCGAAGCAGTCCGGTTTTAACTACCATGTCAACACCAGGGAGTTCGATCAGACCGTCATCAATATTCCGGACCGGTTTCTGCAGACCAAAATGAGTCACTTTCAGGATCTCTATCCCACAGTTACGGATAAACTAAAACTTTTTCTGAAGGTTAACCAGGATCTGCGGGAGGCCAACCGGAAACGGCTCCGAGAGATCGGTCTGGAGACCAGTTCAAAACCTCTGTGGTCGGGCAGGTTTTTGCGGCAGAAAGGCGCCAGGAAATCCGGGTTTGCTTCTCGAAGGACCTACCTCTATCAGGGCAAGGAGATAGATCGTCAGACCCATCTGGGGGTGGACATCGCTTCCCTGGCCCGGGCCGGGGTGCTGGCCGCCAACTCCGGCCGGGTGGTCTTTTCCGATTGGCTGGGTATTTACGGTCAGGCGGTCATCATCGATCATGGCCTGGGTCTGCAGACCCTGTATGCCCATCTTTCCGAACGACGGGCCGGCAAAGGGGATCTGGTCGAGAAAGGCGAGATCATCGGACGGACCGGGGCCACGGGACTGGCCGGCGGGGATCATTTGCATTTTGCGGTCCTGGTCAGCGGCCTGCCGGTCAATCCCATAGAATGGTGGGATCAGAACTGGGTGGAAAACAATATCGCCGGAAAAATCAGTCAGCTGAAAAAATGATGCGGGATGGATCGATCCTGACCCGTTGCCTTACTTCTTCCCGGATGAGGAGGATTTCTCCAGGTCGATGATCCGGGAGCCCTGCACATAGTCCTTGGTCTCATAGCTGGTGATGTTCTGGAGCTTGGAGGTGATGGTCCTGATCCGATTGATCTGATCCTCCATCTCCCCGGGGCTTTGGCTTTCAGGATTCTCTTTCTTGATTTCATCGAGGAGCAGGAAGAGGGTCTGCATGGGCTGGGTCAGCTCATGGCAGGTCGCCCCTGCGGTTTCCACGACCGCCTGGAGCTTTTCCCTTTTGAGTTTTTCCTCTTCCGCCCGTTTACGGTCGGTTATGTCCCTGGTCACGGCGATCAAACATTCCCTGCCCTTGTAGTCGATGACTTCGGCAGACCAGAGGACATGGATGGTTCTTCCCGGCTTGGTCTTGAATCTGACCTCTGCGTTTCTGACCCGACCTTTTTCCCGCAGGATATCGTGGAGTTCGTCTCTCTGGTCGAGATCGGCCCAGATGCCGAGTTCCGCAGAGCTGCGGCCGATGACTTCATACTGCTCATAGCCGGTGGTCTGGAGGAAGTTCTGATTGACTTCCAGATAGATCCCGTCGTCCAAGGTGCTGATGACCACCCAGTCGGGACTGGAGCGAAAAGCCTTTTCAAATTTTTCTTCGGATTCCCAGAGAGCCTGTTTGATCAGTTCCTGTTCCGTGTTGTCCATGAAGTAACTCAAGGTGGCCCGCCGGCCGTAGTAATTGATGGAACTCACGGATTCCAGGATGTGTCTGATCTGGCCTCTTTTGGTGATGATCCGCGTCAGGTAGGGAGAGTTGCGCTTCCCCTTGAGCATTTTGATGGCTTTTCGTCTGGTCATGTCCCTGTCTTCGGGATGAACCATGGACAGGGGGTCGATTTCTTTCAACTCTTCTTCTGTATAGCCGGTAATGCGCAAAAATTCCGGATTGATGAACTTATAGACTCTGTCCTGAAGGATATAGATCCCGATGGGTGAGTTATCGAAGAACTTCGCAAGCAGCTCATTCCCCAACTCATCGTTTTTTATGGAGTTGTTCACGGTCATTTGATTAATCTTCAATGGTTTGCTGATTTCTGGTTGCGGCGGTCATACATTGAGTTCGCTTAAGTGTTTGATCTTTCAAAATTCGATAGTTATGTGTCAGATTTGCCAGATGCAAATCTCGTATGAAACTTCATCTAAGAATGCGACCCGGTCACAGGGCTCTCTTTCGCTTAAACGCTTCCGGCTCTCGGTTTTCTAAGGCTCGCTTACGGGGGATTCCTGCCCCCTCCGGACTCTTAAGCTTTGCTTTGAATATGGATGTTGCATGAAAGTGTATTTTCAGCTGTCTTCTGGTTTGAAGCCTTTGGTGCGGCCCGGTTTCCCCCATTTCGCGAGCCTAAGAAAACCTGAGAACCTCCCAGCGAGGTCGCCCAAGAGAACCCT
>JAIPER010000091.1 GCA_021737115.1 Desulfohalobiaceae bacterium | reverse complement strand
GAAACATCGGAATCTTGCCTAAACATGCGCGCACCTGCTCTCTACTCGGCGAGCATTCGTTCGCAGCCCATAGGGCCGCGTATCTTACCGGTGAAAGTCCGGTTGCGGGAATTGATTGTTTACCCGCATAGTTATAGACGACGTCCAATTGAGGCGACTCATTGGGCGAAAGCTCGGCAGTAAACGTCCTTGCCGGTGAAGGGCTAGCAACATTCCGGGCCGTAACATAAAGTGAACTTTGCAGCCTCGTTACACGACCACGTGAGAACCGGCCTGCGTGGAGAGCGGTTGCCGAACCTTTGCGAATTGGGTGAAGGCTACAACGATCAGGGAAGCAACAATCATGTGCACCTGGTTGGACCGTCGGGGTACGGAAGACGGCACGGAGTGAGAGATACGCGGAGCAAATTGGGGAACCTCTCGGTTCCAGCCCATACGAGACCGTAGGGCAAAGACCTGATAGACGAAGAAAATAAGCTATCAGAAGGGATTGAGAGTCTCGGATGAGGTCATAGTAAGCAATGATCTGGAGGGACAACAGAACCCTCTGGGGAGCCAAGGACCTCTGGACTGGATTGCTGTTCATATCTTGTCCTGATTTACATGCCCGAAAGGGACACAAGGATAATGGTGTACAGCTGTAATGACGTATAAGTTGATAAGATAATGGTGCATGTGGGTCTCGCACTTAAGCCAGGTATTTTGTCAATCGAAGGTCGTCATTGAATTCCAGTTTGAAGCCGTACTGGGGAAAACCCGACGTACGGAATTTTAGAGAGGGAGCAGGGAACGTGGTGCATGGCCAAGATCTACCTTGAGACACGAAACTGGAAACAGTGGAAACATCGGAATCTATCCTAAACATGCGCGCACCTGCTCTCTACTCGGCGAGCATTCGTGGACAAAATCTTTTATGCTATGGTTATTCTGTCACAGTTCCTAAGAACCGAGAAGCTCCTTCATCTTGACCACGCCGTCCGAGGCGTCCTCGGCAAAGGCGTCGGCCCCGATCCGGGAGGCCCAGCGGGCGGTTACCGGGGCGCCTCCGACGATGGTCCGGATCCTGTCCTTGACCCCGGCACTCTTTAAGGCGTCTTCCAGATCTTTCTGCCTGGACATGGTCGTGGTCAGGAGAGCGCTCGTGCCGATGATTTTCGCATTCAGCTCCAGGGCTTTTTCCACGATGGTGTCGGTGTCCACGTCCCGGCCCAGGTCGTGGACCTTGAATCCATTGGCCTGAAGCAGGGAGACCACGATGCATTTTCCAATGTCGTGAACATCGCCTTTGACCGTGGCGATGATCACCGGAGCCGATTCTTCCTGTGCCTCGGCCGATCCGGCCAGGGCCTGATTGACGACCTCGGTTACTGCCTGCATTGCGCCGGCGGCCTGAACCAGTTCCGGCAAAAAAAGCGTGCCCCGGCCGAATTGATCCCCGACATCGTTGATGCCCGGAATAAACCCCCGGGTCATCAGTTCCAGGGGATCACCGCCCTGTTTAATGACCTTTTCGGCCAACTCCAGGGCCTGGTCTTTCTTTTGCTCCACAATGAGATTCCTGGCTTCCTGTAGGGTTTGTTCATCTATCATCGATCCTCTCCTTTGCATCTCCTGATCCATTCTTCGGGTAAAGCAAATAGTTATATGTCAGATTTGCCAGGTGCAAATCTGACATCTGAATTTGGCGGGGAGTCCGGGTGTTGCACCCGGCTACGCGGATTTAGAGTCCACGCGATCACATAATCGATCCACCCCCCGTTTTTCTAAAAGAGGGAAAGAAGCGGCCTCTTTCCCCCGCAGCAAGTTATTTCTTAGCACAAAGTCAGTCATTTCAGCAACCCCGGGGAAGCCGGTTCAGACAGTGGTTTTTTCCCGCTTTCATTGCAAAAGGGTTTCAATAGGGGTGTACGGGAGGTTGAAGGCCTCGGATACACCCTGATAGGTGACCTGACCGGCAATCACGTTGGCTCCGGACCTCATGTCCCTGTTGTCCTGCATTGCCTTTTTCCAGCCCTTGTCCGCCAGTTGGAGGGCGTAGGGCAGGGTGGCGTTGGTCAGGGCCAGGGTGGAGGTCTTGGCCACGGCCCCCGGCATGTTGGCCACGCAGTAATGGACCACGCCGTCTATGGTGTAAATGGGATCGGAGTGGGTGGTGGGTTTCGAGGTCTCGAAGCAGCCGCCCTGATCCACGGCCACGTCAACCAGGACCGAACCGTTCATCATCTCCGGGAGCATCTCCCTGGTGATCAGCCTGGGGGCCTTGGTCCCCGGGATGAGCACCGCTCCGATGATCACATTGGCCTGTCGGGCCAGTTTGCGGATCTCGGCCGGGCTGGACATGTGCAGAAAGCAGTTGGCGGGCATGACATCCGACAGATAGCGGAGGCGGTCCAGATTCATGTCCAGGAGATGGACCTTGGCTCCAAGGCCGCAGGCCATCTTGGCCGCGTTGGTTCCCACGACCCCGCCGCCGATGATGACCACGGTGGCCGGCTCCACTCCGGGAACTCCGCCCAGGAGTACCCCGTGGCCGCCATGGACCATTTCCAGATACTTGGCCCCCTGCTGGACGGCCATCCTCCCGGCGACTTCGCTCATGGGAGTCAGAAGGGGCAGGGAACCGTCCGCTTTCTGGATGGTCTCGTAGGCGATATTGACCGCCTTGCTCTTGATCAGGGCCCGGGTCAACTCTTCATTGGCCGCCAGGTGGAGATAGGTGAACACGATCTGATCTTCCCGGATCAGGTCGTATTCAGGGGGCAGGGGCTCTTTGACGTGCATGACCATATCGCTGCGCTCATAGATTTTTTCCGGGGGCTGCAGGATTTCGGCTCCGGATTTTTCATAGTCGCTGTCTGCAAAGCCGCTTCCCTGACCGGCCTTAGTCTCCACCAGCACGGTGTGGCCTTTGTTGCACATGACTTCAACGCCGGCCGGGGTCATGGCCACCCGGTTCTCTTCTGATTTGATTTCCTTTAGGATGCCAATGATCATGCTTTCCTCCTTTGGTCTTCGATTGTAACTTTGGTCACCTGCGCTTCCTGGAAAATTTTCGATTCTGCGGTGGTTTGATTTGGTTTAGCGTTTGCGTTAGTCTCTGAACGAAAATAGTGATTGAACGTTAACCTGCCCGGATACAAGGAACAATAAATTTTGAAACCACAGTGTATTCCGATACATGAGGATTTCAAAATTTTGCAGGGACGAAGTAGATGGGTGAGATTACATGCAATCACACGTTAGGTTTACGTCCTTGGCGCAGTACGTGTCAATTCAAAAACATTTTGTTACCGGATAAAGTCTGCTTATACGACACCGAAAAAAGGAATTCAAATGGCAGTAACCTGGTCAGATATTCAATACAATCGGCTTCTGGAACTGGGAGCAGGCGGGGAGGAACTCGCCAGGCGTTTTTCCGACTCTCTGGAGAAAAACAGGGCCTTTCAAAAGCTGGAACAGGAGTTGAGCAAACAGCAACGCCGTCGCCTGCAGGACTTCCAGGAAAAAAAGCGGCGGGGCGGCCTTATTCGGATGGAAGAGTCTCTGGCCCGGATCCTGGTGGAGGAAGGATTCTCGCAGGTCAGCACCCCGATCATCATGTCCAAGGGTCTGCTGGCCAGGATGGGCATCGAAGAGGGGCATCCCTTGAACGAACAGATTTTCTGGCTGGACCAGAAGAAATGCCTGCGGCCCATGCTGGCCCCGCATCTGTACTATGTATTGATCGACCTGCTCCGCCTCTGGAAAAAGCCGGTCCGGATCTTCGAGATCGGTCCCTGTTTCCGGAAGGAAAGCCAGGGAGGCAGGCACAGCCCGGAATTCACCATGCTCAACCTGGTGGAGATGGGCCTTGAGCAGGAACTGTGCAAGACAAGGATCCGTGAACTGGCCGATTTGGTGGTCAAGGGAGCAGGGATCGAAGAATACGCCCTGGAGACGGAAGAGTCTGATGTCTATGGAGAGACCCTGGATATCGTGACCGGGGAAGGCCTCGAACTGGGGTCAGGGGCGGTCGGCCCCCATCCTCTGGATAAGGCCTGGAAGGTCAGCGAACCCTGGGTGGGCATCGGTTTCGGACTGGAGCGGCTGCTCATGGCCGGGGAAGGGGCGGCCAGCCTGGCTCGGGTGGGGCGGAGCCTGAGCTACCTGGACGGGATCAGGCTAAATCTCTAAAATCCGGCTGAAGAGACAAGACCTCTTCAGCCGGATTTTAGAGATATATTTCTTTAAAGGTTTTTTAAAAAAATACTAAATGTTATCCAGATTGAGGTCCGGCCTGGTCCGGAGCCTCAAGCTGGATATATGAGGAATGACATGCAGACCACAGACAGCAGCCTGAAAAACATCCTGAAGCGTGCCCTGCAAGAACAGGAGCTTACCCGGGAAGAAATCATGACCCTGCTCGGGATCAGCGACCAGGAGCAGCTCCAGGGGCTCTTTCAAACAGCCAGGACCCTGCGCCAAAGGTATTTCGGCCAGGAGATCTTCTTGTACGGTTTTGTCTATTTGAGCACGTACTGCCGCAATGACTGCCGCTTCTGCTATTACCGGCGCTCGAATATCAATTCTCTTCGCTACCGCAAAACCGAGTCCGAGGTCTTGGAAGCGGCCGCTGATCTGGCCGAATCCGGAGTCCATCTCATCGATCTGACCATGGGGGAGGACCCGGAATACCTGGATCGCGGCCAAGAGGGCATCGATCGACTGGCCGGCCTGGTCCGCAAGGTCAAAGCCCGGACCGGGCTGCCGGTAATGATCTCCCCGGGGGTGGTCCCGGAAAGCGCCCTGCAGGACCTGGCCCGGGCCGGGGCCGATTGGTACGCCTGCTACCAGGAGACCCATTCCGCCCTCTTGTTTGAGGAGCTGCGGATCAATCAGCGGTATGCCGAGCGCCTCGATACCAAATACCGGGCCCATGATCAGGGTTTGCTCATTGAAGAAGGCCTGCTCTGCGGGATCGGGGAGACGGATCAGGACCTGTTTCTGTCCCTTCGGGCCATGCAGGAGCTGAATGCGGATCAGGTCCGGGTCATGAATTTCATTCCCCAGAAAGGCACGCCCCTGGAGGGCGTCGCCGGTCTCGGTTCAAAACGGGAGATTCAGATCACCGCGATCCTGCGTCTGCTCTTTCCGGACCGGCTCATCCCCGCCTCTCTGGATGTGGATGGGCTGGACGGGCTGCCCCCCCGACTGGCGGCCGGGGCCAATGTGGTCACCTCGATCATCCCCCCGGGGCAGGGCCTGGCCGGTGTGGCCCAGTCGACTCTGGACATCGATGAATCCAGGCGGACCACGGCCTGGGTCCTGCCTGTCCTGGAAGAAAACGGCCTGCAGGCCGGATCCCGGGACGGGTACAGGTCCTGGATCGAGAAGCGGGTCCAGGGGCTGGTCGGATCTGAAAATTAGATGTCAGCCCTGCCTCTGGCAGGCCTCGTATGAGACTCCAGTTTTAGATCAGCGAGACAGCGACCCTGCAAATGGAGTTTCTTCTCTGATTAAACTGGCAGTTGTGGATCGCAGACAGCCGTGTGTTTTTGTGTAATTCTAAAAAAAATATATAGTTATATGTCAGCTTTGCCAGAGGCAAAGCTGACATCTAATTATTTGATCAGTATTTCAGGCCTGCAGGCTGCGCAGGCTGTAGTAAAACCCTTTCCTGGCAATCAGCTCCTGGTGGGTGCCGCTCTCGATGATCCTTCCCTGGTGCATGGCCATAATCCTGGAGGCGCTTCTGGCGGCCGAGGGCCGATGCGCAATGGTGATGCAGGTCCTGCCCTGCATCAGGCGCTGGATGGCCTCCTGGATATAGCCTTCGGTCTCGGAATCGATGGCTGAAGTGGCTTCATCCAGGATCAGCAGCTCGGAGTCGCGGGCAAAGGCCCGGGCGATGGATATCAGTTGCCGCTGTCCGCTGGATATCGATCCCCCGCCTTGTTGCAGACTGGTTTCCAGCCCCCGGGGCAGTTTTTTGATCACGGCCTCGGCGTTCGAGGCCCGCAGGATCTCCTCCAGCTCCTTCTGGCCGAGGTTTGGATTACCCTGCAGGATGTTCTCCCGAACCGTTCCCGAAAACAGGAACTGATCCTGAAGGATCAGAGCCATCCTGGAGCGCAATTCCACGATATCCCATTCTTCGAGATTCTTGTCGTTGATGAGAATGGCCCCTGATTGCGGGCTGTAGAACCCGGCCAGGAGACTGACCAGGGTGCTCTTGCCCGAGCCCGTGGGTCCGACCAGGGCCAGGTGCTCCCCGCGTTTAAGCCGGAAGGAGATGTCCGAGAGGGCCTGTTCTTCCAGGTTGTAGGCAAAGGAGACGTTCCTGAACTCTAGACTGGTCACAGGGCCCATCCTTGGCCCGGTCCGATCTGAAGCTACCGCGGCCAGGTCCTGGTCCTTTTTGTTGTCCAGGATCTGGAAGATCCGTTCCGCAGAGGTCAGGGCGTTTTGCAGGATGTTGAATTTTTCCGCCAGATCACGCAGGGGACGGAAGAACATCCTGATATAGGACAGAAAGGCCACCAGGGTGCCCAGGCTCAAGGACTGGTTCATGACCTTGGAGCCCCCGTAGAGGATGATCAGTCCCATGGCCAGGAAGCCGCAGAATTCCACCAGGGGCAGAAAGACCCCCAGCATCCTGATCTGCCTGATCCCGGCCTGGTAGTTCTCCCGGTTCAAACCGTGCATCTTTTGGTAACTGGTCCTTTCCTGCTGGAAGAGCTGTATGACCCGGATTCCGTCGATGGATTCCGAGAATCTGGTATTGATCTCCGCGGCCTTGATCCGCAGGACCCGGAAGATGTCCCTGGCCCGTCTGGCAAAAAGAGCCGAGGCGTAGACCGTGAAGGGCAGCAGGCTGAAGGAGACCAGGGCCAGCTTCCAATTCAGGGAGACAAGGACCAGGGCGATGCCCAGGAGCATGAAGACATCCTTGAAGACAAAGGAGATAAAGCTGGTGAAGAACTCGTACATGTTCTGGACGTCGTTGGTGGCCCTGGTTACCAGGCGGCCCACTGGATTGCGGTTGAAATAGGCGAAGGACATGGTCTGGATCTTTTCATAGACCGCCATTCTCAGACGGTGCATGATCCTCTGGCCGGTCAGTTCCATGGCCACCTGCTGGGCGAAATGGATGATGAAACTGAACAGGATCAACAGCAGAAAAAATGCGGTCACCAGGCTGATGCCCCGGAGGTCCTTCTCCCTGAGGACCTTGATTTCTCCGGGGCTGAGCCGGTTGATCTCGGACAGCTCGATCCGGGCCCCGTCCTTCCGGCTCTCGAACAGTCCGGGGTGCCTGCTGATAATCTCGCCGACCGCCGGCCGCCCGGTTTCTACCTGGAGGTAGCGCTTGGAATCCGCTGGCCCGGACTCCTGGTATCCGGGCACGATAAAGTTGTCGATGGCCACCTTGCTGAAGTAGGGGATGGCCAGTTCGCATACGGTGAACAGGGCCACCAGGATCATTGAAATGATGACCAGTCCGCGGTAGGGTTTGACAAACGGCAGGAGGCGGCCCAGGACCCGGAGGTTGTATTTTTCTTCCAGGTGCTGTTCGGCAAAGAATTCGGATTCAGTGTTCATACGGTCTTCAGGCACATGTTTTAAAATTGTGCGATTGACTTGCAGGGGCGCAGCAGGCTGTACCCTGAATGTCTAGATATCGTTAAACCGCTCCTCTATTTCCTGCATTCGAGCGATCCTGGCGTAAAAGCCGTTTTTGGTCAGCAGCTGCTCATGGCTGCCGGATTCGACGATGCGTCCGTTTTCCAGGCTGATGATCGTTTCCGCAAAAGACAGTGCGGACAGCCGGTGGGAGATGATGATCGTGGTTTTCTCCCTGGATATCTGCCGGATGTTGCCAATGATCTTATTTCCTGTGCGATTGTCCACCTGGCTGACCGGATCGTCCAGAATAAGGACCGGTTTGGGCTGGAGAAAGGCCCGGGCCAGGGCGATCCGCTGCTTCTGCCCTCCGGAGAGGATGACCCCCCTCTCCCCGATGGGGGTGTCCGGCCCCTGGGGCAGGGACTGGACAGTGTCCAGGACCGCGGCTTGCTCCAGGGCCCGGTAAAGGCCGCTTTCATCCGCAGGGCTGCCGAAGGTGACGTTAGGGCTGCCGAAGGTGACGTTTTCCCGGATGGTCCCGGCAAAGAGGAAGGCGTTCTGGGGGACGAAGGAGATCAGGCCCCTGAGTTCCTCCAGGGGGATATGCCGGATGTCCAGGCCATTGACCACGATCCTGCCCTGGCTGACATCGTAGAGTCTGGGGATGAGCCGGATCAGACTGGTCTTGCCGCTGCCCGGAGGTCCGGTGATGCCCAGGCTGCCCCCGGAGAGCAGCTCCAGGTTGATGTCTTCCAGTATCCTGCTCTCCGGGTCGCTTGGATAGGCAAAGTCCACGGCTTCGAAGCTCAGTTTTTCGAATTTCGTGTGGAGATGCCTGACAGGGGCCAGAGGCCGTATTTCGGGTTCTGTATCCAGGACGATCTTGATTCTGTCCAGGGAGGCCCTCCCCCGCTGGATGAGATTGACCACCCAGCCCATAGCCATCATCGGCCAGGTCAGCAGCCTGAGGTAGCTGATAAAGGCCACGAAATCCCCGGTGCTGATTTCGGCCAGGATGGTTTTCCGGCCCCCGACAAAGAGAAAGATGGCCAGGCTGAGGTTGGAAAACAAAAGAAGCATGGGCATGAATCCGCCGGTTATTCTGATCAGGGACATGTTCTCCCGAACGTAGTTTTGGGAATGAGACCCGACCCGATCGAGTTCCAGACCTTCGAGGTTGTAGGCCTTGATCAGCCGGACGCCGGCGATCCGTTCCCTGACCGCCTCGGTCAGTTCTGAAAAAGAGGCCTGCACCGACTTATAGCGCTGGTGCATTTTCTGGGTCAGGAGCTTGGTGCCGATGATGATTCCGGGCATGGGCAGAAGGACATACAGGGTCAGCTCCCAGTTGATGTAGCCCATGAAGCCGATGGCGGCCAGGCCTAAAAAAACGGCGTCGTTTAGAGCCACCAGCCCCATGCCCGTGGCCATGCGGATCTGGTTGATGTCGTTGCTGGCATGGGCCATCAGGTCCCCGGTCCTGGTCCGGTCGAAATAGGACGGGGACAGGGTCTGCAGGTGGGAAAAGAGCCTGTTGCGCAGCCCTTCTTCGATTCTGCGCGAGGTCCCGAGCAGGCACCGCCGCCAGAGATAGCGGAATGCGGCCAGGACCGCGGCAAAACCGACGATGGCCAGAGAGTAGAGCAGCAACTGGCCGAGACCGAGGCTCAGATCGGTCAGCCCGTCGACGGCGTGCTTCACGACCCTGGGGATCAGGAGCTGGAGAACGTCGACGATGATCAGGCTGACAAGCCCGACCAGAATGATTCCCTTGTTTTCGGAAAAATAGGGTGCCAGCAGGCTGATGGAACCTTTGAGAAAGTTCATGGGCACAAAGGGTTTTTATTCATTTCGGTCCCGATCCCGGTCCGGCTTTGGGTTTGTGGCGACCAATCCAATCATTCTAAACAGGTACTTGTCGTTATGGCAAGGATCGAATGGACGGTTAGGCGCTTAGCATTGAATCACTGTTTTAAAAAACAGGAAAATGTATTCCCCAAAGGTTTTTTTCTTTTTCTTAACCGTGAACGGTGAACCTGGAACCTTATGGGTTGCGGGCGAAGCCCGCTTTAAGCCATATCGGGAAAAAACGAGAGGAGGCTAGTGATGACCGGATCAGGCAAAAACAAGAAAGAGGGAAGCGATTTCCTTCAAAGGCTGATGGCCTATCTCCGGACACTGGGACGCAGCAAGGATGCCCGGGAAAAGAAAGCCCCGGAGGAATCCGGCTGGAAGGAAAGCGAAGAAGAGTATCAGGCCAGGCAGAAAGCCTGGCTGGATGAGGTCAAGAGGAAACGAAAATAATTCAAGCTGCTTCAGGCCTCGGCCAGGCATATAGAACCCAACAGCCCGGATTCAGCTTGTTTTTTCCTGTAAGATACGGGCCAGGGTCGACTTGAGTTCAGACAACTGGTAGGGTTTGGCCAGGAATCCCTGAGGCAGTTCCTCGTGGTTTCCGGCCATGACCCGGGTCTGGTCGTAACCGCTGGCCAGGATCGCCGGGATGCCGGGATCTATTTTCCGCAAAGCCTCCAGGGTTTCCCAGCCGTCCATGCCCGGCATGGAGAGATCCGTGAGCACACAAGCCACGGCCTCGGTGTTATTGCGGAAGATCTCGATTGCTTCGCTCCCTTCCCTGGCGGCGAGCACCTCAAAGCCCAGATGTTCGAGCATGTTCTTGACAATCTTACGCACCGAATCCTGATCTTCCACCAGCAGGACAGCACCCTGGCCGGGGAACTCCTTGGATTCTTCCGCTGTCTCTCGCTGCCCGGGCGTTTCATCCGGGACAATGGGCAAAAAGACCTGCAAGCTGCTTCCCTGTTCCGGATCGCTTTCCAGGCTTAT
>JAIPER010000090.1 GCA_021737115.1 Desulfohalobiaceae bacterium | reverse complement strand
CCTGTTTCCCCGGATCTACAGTCCGGGGAAACAGGATTTTAGATTTTGAACAGAGATTGAACCCTCATCTCCGGGCAGACTGTCGAACCGGAAAAGTCTGACGGTCTTGCCGTCGCGCAGCTTCCTGCCCGGAACTACCAAGACCCGCAGTCCTTGCTACCTGGCATTGGGAATGAAGAGTTTCTTGCCCAGGAGCCGGAAATCGCCAATCATGTCCTGGGTATCCTCGGCAACCATCCACTCGATGAATTCTCTCGCCTCGTCCACTTTGACCTTTTGACACCGCTCGGGATTGACCACCATGGCGCTGTACTGGTTGAACAGGGCGGAATCGCCCTCCACCAGGATCTTGAGCTTGGGCTCACCGCCTTTGGTATCCGCGTATTTGATGTAGGTCCCGCGGTCGGTCAGGGTGTAGCCGTCTCTCTCGTCGGCCATGGTCAGGGTGCTGATCATGCCCCGGCCGGTTTCCAGGTACCACTGAGCCTTTTCAGGCAAGTCGACCCCCGCCTTGTCCCAGAGCAGCAGCTCCTTTTTGTTGGTGCCGGAGTCGTCGCCCCTGCTGAAAAACTGGCTCTTGGACTCCTTGATGGCCTGCAGGGCTTCCCGGACGCTTTTGCCCTTGATACCGGCTGGATCATCCGCCGGACCAACCAGGACGAAGTCATTGTACATGATCCGGGTCCGGTCCACGCCATAGCCATTTTCGACATATTCCTTTTCAGCAGGGGGGGCGTGGACCAGAAGAACGTCCACGTCGCAGTTCTTCCCCATTTCCAAAGCCTTTCCAGTGCCGACCGCGGTCCATTTCAGCTCGATGCCGGTGTCTTCTTCAAAGGCCGGGGCCAGGTAGTCCAGCAGGCCGGTGTTGTCCGTGCTGGTGGTGGTGGCCATCATCACCGACCGGGCTGCAGCCGATCCGACTCCGGTCATGAGAAGCAGAATCAGCAGACCAAAGACCAATTTCATGGGTGTTTTCATGGGATAAACCTCCTTTATCCTGCCTGACCTCCGACCCTGAAGGGCCCAAGGTCAGAACGGGTAACATAATTTGTTTGTAAACCCGGGGTCTCTGTCGAAACCCCAACCTCTCTGCTGAAATGTTTTCAGTTTTTGAACCTAGCTTGCCGGCTAAGCCACAGTCATTTCGATCGGCCGTTGATGGTTTATATTAACAAAGAGTAATTATTTGTCAATATAAATATAAATAATCTTTAAATTACTAATAATTACTAATAATGACAATTGCAGTTTTCTGCATGACAAAGAAGCCGCAGGCCGGGGCCGGGATCGTCTCCTGTATGCTCAAATCTCTTTTGTGCCGGCTAAAACTTGACAAGGTCACCCAGTGAAGGTACGCAGTATTTCCAAGTCCTGATAAGCGGGGAAATTGCCTATGATCACATCCAAATACCAGATACATCTGAAAAAGGAGGGGTGCGATGAGTTATGAAAACATCATTTTTGAAGTCCAGGATAACGTCGGTGTTCTGACCATCAATCGACCCAAGGTCATGAATGCCCTGAATCCGGAAACCTTGGAGGAAATCGCCCGGGTGGTCGGGCAGGTGAAAGACGATGACCGTGTCAAGGTCCTGGTCATCACCGGAGCCGGGGACAAGGCCTTTGTGGCCGGGGCGGATATCTCCCAGTTCCAGAAACAGAATGCCCTGCAGGCCCGATTGTTCGCCGAAAAAGGGCAGGATGTCTTTTTCGCCCTGGAAGCCCTGCCCATTCCGGTCATCGCCTGCGTCAACGGTTTTGCTCTGGGAGGGGGCTGTGAGCTGGCCATGAGCTGCGATTTCATCTATGCCTCGGAAAAAGCCAAATTCGGACAGCCGGAAATCAATCTCGGCATCATCCCCGGCTTTGGCGGCACCCAGCGTCTGGCCAGGCTGGTCGGCCGGGCCCGGGCCAAAGAGCTGTGCATGGTCGGTGCCCCGATTACCGCTCAGGAGGCAAGAGAGATAGGTCTGGCCGCCCGGGTATTCCCAGCCGAGGAACTCTGGGACAAAACCATGGACACGGCCAGGGGGCTGGCCGCCAAGGGCAGTGTGGCCCTGCGGGCCATCAAGCAGGTCGTGGATCGTGGTCTTGAATGCGATCTGAAGAGCGGCTGCGCCTATGAAGTCGAGGCATTTGCAACCAGTTTCTGCAGCGAGGACGCCAGGGAAGGGGTGGCCGCCTTTCTGGAAAAGCGCAAGCCGGAGTTCAAGGGGAGTTTTGAAAACTAACTGGAGCGCGGAATGCGGAGCTTGGAGTGCGGAATGCGGAGCTTGGAGCTTGGAACGCGGAGTTCGGAGTACGAAATGCGGAAAGGAAAAGGGGCTTTCTTTGACGAAGCAGCTGAACCTTCTTGATTTGAAGCCCGAAAAAGGTCCGTCTCCCAAGATGGAGATGAACTGGAATGTCTTGGGAAGACAGCGATTCGAAGCGGAAGAGGCGGCCTTTTTCGATCTCTATGGGGAGAAACCGGTCTTTTGGAAAGCGATCAAACACAGATTCGATCTCTTTCAGGTAAGACCCTGGAATCAGTTGGTGGTTGATCGAGAATCCGGACTGTTGCGGGATTCGGAGGAGTTTCTACCTTTTATCTGGGACCCGGGAGTCTGGAATTTCTCCCCCCAGCGCCAGTCCCACCTCTCACCGCAACTCCTGGCTTTTCTTCGAGGAGAGATAGGAAAGGGGCAGTGGATAAGCCAGGTCATGCAGGATATCAAATACGTTCCAGAAAGGCGCGCGGTCATTTTTGAACTCCTGCAGGTTCATGAGGTGCACTTCTATGTGGATATGGGGCCGTATAGGGGGATCTTCAGGATTTTCGCCCCGCCTGAGACTGTGCGGGCGATGTACCTGCAAGGGGCTTCGAAAGGTGTTTTTCTGTAAATAGTGCGTGGACGTAAACTCACCGAGGCGTAGACTCTATGAGCCGGAGGCCGTGTACCCGGAACCCCTGTGATATCCTGAAAACACCTCACCCAGTGGACTGGAATTGGCTCCTTTACATTAAGGAGGGAAAGAATGGAACACACAACTATCGAGTACCACAGACAGGATGCTGGGACGGCAGTTATCACCCTGAACAGGCCCGAGGTTCTCAATGCCATCAACAAGGACATGGTTAGTGAAGTGACTGCGACCCTGGAAGAAGTCCATCAGGATGAAACGGTCAGGGCCCTGGTGCTGACCGGCAAAGGCAAGGCCTTTTGCGCCGGCGGGGATCTTGCCTGGCTGCAGGAGGCAGGAAGCCATCTGGAAAAACGGGACATCGTGGAAAGCGCCGGGCGCCTGATCAGTCAGTTAAACGGATTGAGCAAGCCGGTGATAGCGGCTGTGAACGGGGTCGTGGCCGGGGCGGGAACCGGAGTGGCCCTGGCCTGCGATATCCTGGTGGCTTCCGAGAAGGCCAGATTCGCCCCGAATTTCGTGAATATCGGAGCGGTGCCCGATAGCGGGGCTTCCTGGTTTCTGCCCCGTAAAATCGGCTACCAGCGGGCTGTGGAGCTCATGCTCACCGGGAAGCTGCTCTCGGCGGAAGAGGCCTATGCCTTTGGCATTTATAACGAGCTCGTGACAGCCGACGACCTTGAGGCCCACGTTCTTGAAATAGCCGCTCGCCTGGCCGCAGGTCCGCAGCGGGCTCTGACCATGATCAAGCGCATGTTGAAGTTGAGCTCTGAAAACACCCTCCAGTCCCAACTTGAGATGGAGACCTCCATGCAGGTCGCAGCCTGGTCCGATCCTGATTTTCAGGAAGGGGTCAAGGCTTTTCTGGAAGGCAGAGAGCCACGATTCACAATCCAAAAGTAAATCCTTAGCAACCCCAGCAGGAACGTGACCTGACTCCGCCGGCCGAGGTGCGGGGAACGCTTATCCTGATTGTGGACGACTACGCCACCAACCGGGAGATCCTGCTTGCCCAGTGTAAAGCCTGGGGTGCCAGACCACAGGGATACTGATCCAACTTAGCTTTTTGTGAAATTTGGACCTGGAGCCCTGAAGTCGACAGTCTTTGTTGTAAAAACCAAAATTGGATCAGTAGAACTCACAATACTGAAACAGATCTTCGTTTGCTGCGCGAAGCCGTGAAGATGGGTGATTTCTACAAAATCGCCATTGATCCAAGATATGACCTGCTATCTACGCAAGCCTTTCAAGCCTGAATACCTTTTGGAATTCAGCGTCCGGACGCGTCGGGGATCATTACCTGCTGATTCTTCAGCACTGAATTGACAACGAGACAAAATATGGGCAAACTCAGACTAGGTGTTGCAAGAAAGCGAAAAAATGAATCTGAGATCAATTTCCGATATTGGGGGGTGTTGTTTCCCCGGATCGTGAAAAATGGAGGCTGGCATGCCTGAAGTAGCCGAGCGAGTTTCTTACCTTGAAGAATTGATGCAGAAACTTGCCTACAGCCAAATGCAGACTAATATGTCATTGGACAGACTTTCAAATGAAATGCGCGGGTTCAAGGATGAAATGCGAGAATTCAAGGATGAAATGCGGGAATTCAAAGATGAGATGCGCGGGTTCAAGGATGAGATGCGGGAATATAAGGATTGGTCAAAAAAACAGATTGTGACCATGAACAGGCAATGGGGAGATCTGGCCAACAAACTTGGAACTGTTGTTGAGGATTTTGTAGCTCCAAATCTTCCGCGGATAGCCCGTGATTATTTTGGGTGCGATGAAGTGGATTATCTTGCGATCCGGGTCAAGAAACGAAGTGTGACCGATCGCAGCAAAAGACGGGAATTCGATGCCATTGCGGTATGTGGGGAGACGTTTGTGCTAAACGAGACCAAATCCTCTCCTGAAATCCGTGATGCGGAGAAGCTGTCTGAGTTTCTGGACAGCAAGGAGCTGTTCGACTATTTCCCCGAATACACAGAATACAGGATTTGTCCGATCTTTTCCTCGCTGTATCTGGATGATGCCTTGGTTTCGTACTTAACCAAGAAAGGCATTTATGCCCTGACCATGAAGGATGATACCATGGAGCTTGTCAATTATACGGCTCTGAGCTGAGCATTTATCATTCGTTGTGATCAACAGGAGTTGCAAACAACCTTAGAGATTTTTCCCAGACAGGGTCCTTTCTTGAGGGAAGAGGGGCGACGTTCAAGTAAGCCCCCCGGGCTTTCACAGAGGAACCTGGTGAGAGCCCGGAGACTGGACCGTTGTCCTTCCTCTTCTGCCGATATTCCCAGAAATTCTTTCTTGGCCGCGAACCTATCTACAACGGATTCGAACAGCGCCTATCATCCCGGCCATGACCGCCGTCATTCTGATCCACCGATTTCCGTGACCACATCTGAAATCTGAAAACCAGACATGTACCTTCCCGGCAGAATTCATAAGGGTAAAGCTGCTGTTCTACAGAGGATCGGCCCGCCTGCGACCAGAGCACGTTTCAAGGCACAGATTTTGCACTGTTTTGTGAATCACACTGAAAAAACAATCTTGCCGGGGGTAAAGTGTCAAGACCATGACTCTTGCGAGCAACTACCGGGATCAACCGCAGATCTGCGGGGAGATGCCTGTTGAGCGCGTGTCAAACTCGTGACACTTGAGGAGGTTGCCCCAAGTGGTGAGGATGGTGCAATAAGCGCAATGGGACTATTTAAGCATTCACTTTTGACCGATCTCCGGCATCCTCTATTGCCTGCCGTATTTCCTGTCGCTCTATTCATTCTTGCGGCTGCCGTGTGCGCAGAGAGCCGGCAGGACTTGAGGACAAAGCCGTGAGGAGTGCTGTATGAAGGACAATCCTCTCGTTCTGGTGGTTGACGACGAGTGCGGCGATCGATTTATTATCAGGGAAGCCCTGGAACAGAGCGGTTTCGATGTGGTGGAGGCCGAAAGCGGTCCGGAGGCTATGGAGGCCTTTGACAGGCTTTGTCCCGATCTGGTCCTTCTCGATGTGTTCATGCCCGGTATGGACGGATTCGAAGTCTGCCATCGGCTCAGGGAGCAGCCAGAGGGTCGTCTGGTGCCCATCGTCATCATCACCGGCACGGAAGACTTTGAAGCCATTCGAACAGCTTATGAGGCGGGAGCCACCGACTTCATCACCAAGCCCATCAACTGGCTCATCCTGACAGAACGTATCCGCTACATGCTAAGGGCCAATGAAACAGCCCGCATGCTGCGGAGGAGCCGGACCCTTCTCCAGTCCGCCTTTGACGGTATCTCCGACCCTTTGTACATGATGGATTCGAATTTGCGGGTGCAGGTCCTGAACAAGGCCTCGACCGTGTATTTCGAGTGCTCTTTCAGTGAGGCCGTGGGCAGGGCCTGTCACGAAGCCTTTTTCTCCAAAAGAAAAATCTGCGAAGACTGCCAGATACTGGACCGGGATGGCGGCCGGAATCAGCGGTGGACTTTTGAAAGACAGGGCAGGATGGACCCAAACAAGCTGGAACAGGTGGATGTGTACACCATGCAGCCCTTTGAAGAGGGGACGGATGGCGGTATGATCGTCCACATCAGAGATATCACCAAGACCAAGCATCTGGAACGGGAACTGATCCAGGCGGACAAGCTGGCCTCCCTGGGCACCCTGGTCAGCGGTGTGGCCCATGAAATCAACAATCCCATGGGGGTCATAACCATGAATGTTCCCATGCTGCGGGATATCTGGGAACAGGCCACCGGGCCTGTAGCCGAGGCCTATGAGCAAAAGCCCGATTTCCGGGTCTTCAATCTGGAGTACCCCGAACTGCAGGAGCGGATTTCATCCTTGTTCGCCCAGGTCATGGACAGCACCAGGCGAATCAAGAAAATCGTCGGAGAACTGAAGGACTTCGCCAGACAGGGAACCTCTGATATGAACCAGAGGGTCGATTTAAACCAGTCCGTGGAAACAGCTATTTCTTTGACCTTCAACAAGATCAAGAGGAGCACGGATCGGTTCTCCGTAAGCTATGCCCAGTCTCCGATTTTTGTACGCGGCAATGCCCAGAAGCTGGAGCAGGTACTCATCAACGTGCTCCTCAATGCCTGTGAAGCATTGCAGAACAATGACCAGACCCTTGCCCTGCGTCTGGAGACTATTTTGCCGGAAACTGCCCGCGTCGTCGTGGAGGATGAAGGTTGTGGCATGGCCAGAGACCAGCTCGGTCAGATCATGGATCCTTTTTTCACCACCAAGCGCGACCAGGGCGGTACCGGGCTCGGGTTATCGGTTTCATTAGGGATTATCGAGGATCATGGGGGAAGTATCGAGTTCGAGGCAGAACCAGGGGCAGGCACCGTGTGCACCATTTCTCTGCCCTTGGACGCATCCGGACAAGAGGATGGCTCCGCCGGCTGAAATCGTGTTTCTGCAATCAGCTTGAATCGCCGATGACTCGGGAGCCTTCGATTGCAAACGATATTCAGATGGTCCTTTGCCTTTTACGGAGTTTTTTTATGAAACAGACACTGTATCCGGCCTTGGCCGTCCTCCTGGTCGATGACGATCAGACCTGGCTGGAAAGCTTCTCCTTTTCCCTTTCCTGCTCCGGATTGAACAACGTTCTGACCTGCAGGGACAGCAGGAAGGTTCTGGATATTTTGGCCCGGCAGGATATCGGAGTCGTGGTCCTCGATCTCATGATGCCTCATTTCAGCGGAGAGGACCTGCTGACAAGCATTCATGGCCAGGCCCCGAATATTCCGGTCATCATCATCAGCGGCCTTGATCAGGTGGCCACGGCCGTTCAGTGCGTCAAAATGGGAGCCCACGATTATTTCGTCAAGACCGATGAACGCGACAAACTCATCACCGGGGTCAGGCGGGCAGTTGAGCTCAGGGAACTCAGACAGGAATGCACCAGGCTTAAATCGCATTTCTTAAAGGAGACCCCGGATCATCCCGAGGCCTTTTCCGAGATAGTGACCCAAAACCGGCAGATGAATTCCATTTTTCGCTATGTCGAGGCAGTGAAGTCCTCCCAAAGACCGGTGCTGATCACCGGGGAGACCGGGACCGGCAAAGAGCTCCTGGCCCGTTCCCTGTACAGACTCAGCGGGTTGAAGGGCTCCTTTGTCGCGGTCAACGTGGCCGGTCTGGATGATCACGTCTTTTCGGACACCCTCTTCGGCCATACTAAAGGGGCCTTTACCGGAGCCCAGTACGCCCGGGACGGATTGGTGGCCAAGGCCGAAAACGGCTTTCTTTTTCTGGATGAAATCGGAGACTTGAGCAAGGAATCCCAGGTCAAGCTGCTCAGACTCGTGCAGGAACGGGAGTACCTGCCCCTGGGATCGGATATCCCCAAAAGAACCAACGCCAGGATCGTGACCGCAACCCAGGCCGATGTATCGCCATGCAGGGACAACAACTCCTTTCGGCAGGACCTCTTCTATCGGCTGAGCACCCATAGCATCTACATCCCGGCCCTGCGGGAGCGACTGGATGATCTTCCCCTGCTGGTCAGACATCTGCTGGATAAGGCAGCCAAGGATCTGGGCAAAGCCGTGCCGGAAGTTCTGGAATCCATCTACTCCCTCCTGTCGACCTATGCCTTTCCCGGCAATGTCCGGGAACTGGAAACCATGATTTTCGACGTCATGGCCAAGAACGAATCCGGAGAACTGCCCCTGGAATCATTCAGGTCCAAGCTCAGGGCCGGGGAGCATGCCCCTTTTTCCGGTTCTACCACCTGGGCCGATTCCCGTTTGCTATCCCCCGGCACCCTGCCCACTCTCAAGGAGGCTTCCCGTCTCTTGGTGGCTGAAGCCCTGAAGCGGGCCGAAGGCAACCAGAGCCTGGCCGCCGGGATGCTGGGCATCAGCCGTCAGGCCCTGAACAAGCGGGTGAAAGACATGCAGACCTCCTGATTCCTGTGCGGTATGTTCAAGTGCCCGGAAATGCGCTGATATCTGATTTTTCCCTGCTGTCACGACAAGAGGAAATATCCGACCCCCCGGCGTTTGAAAAAATACGACATGACAAATCCAAGATCGTGGTCCTGGCCCGGAAATATGCCTCCGCCTTTGATACCATCTCCTTTCAAAATGCGGATCTCGACCTGAAGCAGCAGAGTCTGCAGGCCGAGCTTTCCAGACGCCGGCAGGTGGAGGATGATCTGCGGAGTTTGAACGCAGAGCTGGATCAGCGGGTGGCCAGGCGAACCAGGGAGCTGTCGAGGTCCAATACCAAGCTGGAGTCCACCGTGCAGGCCCTCAGCCGGGCCAAGGAGTCGGCGGAAGCGGCCAGTCGAGCCAAGAGCGAGTTTCTGGCCAACATGAGCCATGAGATCCGGACGCCCATGAACGGCGTTCTGGGCATGGCCGAGCTCCTGCAGCAGACCGAACTGAGTAAGCGGCAGCACGAACTGGTGCACACGGTGCGAAACTCGGGACAGAATCTCCTGACCCTGATCAACGATATCCTGGACTTTTCCAAGATCGAGGCAGGCCGACTGGAACTCAATTCCATGCCCTTCGACCTCAGGGAGCTAGTAGAGGATACCACGGTCTTTTTTGCCGAGCCGGCCCAGAAAAAGGGGCTGGAACTGGCCTGTCGCCTCGACTCCGGACTGCCCGCGCGGGTCATTGGCGACCCGGACCGGCTGCGCCAGGTGCTCGTCAATCTTTTGAGCAATGCGGTCAAATTCACCGAGCAGGGCGAGGTGATCTGCCGGGTTCACTGTCTGGAAAAAACACATGACCAGGCAAGGGTCGTTTTCGAGGTGCAGGATACGGGGATCGGCATTTCCCGTGACAAGCAGACAGAGATCTTCGATCCGTTTACCCAGGAGGACGGGACCGCGACCCGCCGCTTTGGGGGTACGGGACTGGGGCTGTCCATTGTCCGGCATCTGGGAGAACTGATGGCAGGCCGCCTGGAGCTGGAAAGCGAACAGGGGCAAGGGTCGGTCTTTCGTTTGGAGATTGTTTACCAGGTGGACGTTTGGGAGACAGATAAAAGTCTGGCTGACGACGCTTTACTGCGAGGGCTGCGGGCGCTCATCGTGGACGATTCTTCCGCCAACCGTGAGATTTTGCAGGACATGCTTTCGGGCTGGGGCCTGGAAACGGCTGAGGCGGAAGACGGGGAACAGGGCCTTGAGATTCTGCACGAGGGGGCAGCAGCGGGCCGGGCCTATGACCTGGTCCTTCTGGACATGCACCTGCCCGGCCTGAATGGACTGGAAGTGGTCCGTTCTCTGCGGGGGAACGCGGACCTTGCGGCGACCCGGGTGGTCCTGCTGACCTCCATGCTCGCCCCGGCCCGGGATCTGAAAGAGGAGCTCGGTCTTGGTTCTGTCCTGACCAAGCCCGTTCGCAGCACCTCCCTCCAGGACTGCCTGCTCGGTCTCGTCCAGGGCAGGATGCCGGCAGCCGCTCCCCGGAAACCGAAAGATCCAGGTTCGTGGATAGGCTCGGGCAAGCGGGTCCTCGTGGTGGAAGACAATGTGTTGAATCTGGAATACTGCCTGGCCGTTCTCGAAAGGTTCGGCTGCCAGGCC
>JAIPER010000089.1 GCA_021737115.1 Desulfohalobiaceae bacterium | reverse complement strand
TCGGATGTTTTCCTCCATATTCGCCAGGGAGGATAGAAAAGAGGTCAAGTCGGTTTTTGTCAGCATGCAGGCTGGACAGAATTCCAAAATGGGTGAGTGGGCCTTGATCACCAAGGCCGGAGATCCCCTGCATGTGTCCTGGGTCTGTTCGCCGATGAAAGATGAATATGGAAGCTTTATCGGGCTGGTGGCGGTGGGCAGGGATCTGACCGAAAGGAGGAAACTGGAGATGCAGCTGGTCCAATCCCAGAAGTTCGCTGCATTGGGGGTCATGGCCGGAGGGATAGCGCATGAAATACGAAACCCCATCGCCATCTGCTCCTCTGCGGCCCAGTTTCTGGTGGAAGATGATATTTCTCCTGCCTTTCGCCAGGAGTGTGCCCAGAAAATATGCTCCGGGATCGAGCGGGCCTCAAATGTCATTGAGAATTTGCTCCGTTTCGCCAGGCCGTCCACCCACGAGAAGGTACGCTGGATTGAACTGACCAGCCTCATTGAAGAAACAATGGCCTTGATTGTCAATCAAGCCAAGATTCAAAAGATAACGGTCACATTTCAGGGCGATTCTGAGTATACATCGTGGGTCTTTGGCAATGCCGGTCTCTTACAGCAGGTCTTTTTAAATATTTTTTTAAATGCTATTAAGGCCATGTCCAACGGGGGAAACCTGACTGTCATCATGTGGAAGACCGAACTGGAGATCAAGGCTTCGGTCGCAGATAGCGGCCAGGGAATGACCCAGGAAGAGATGCAAAAGATATTTGATCCCTTTTATACCACATCTCCGGTGGGCCAGGGCACGGGATTGGGCCTGGCTGTGAGCTATTCCATTGTTCAGCAGCATTCCGGAAGCATTGAGGTGAACAGTGTTTTGGGCCGGGGGAGCACCCTGGTGGTCAGTCTGCCCTTGGGGGAAGAGATGTTTCGGCGCAGGTCAGCCTGAGGAGAATTGAATATTGACTTCTTTCTTCATTAGGAACGAAGAGAATTCCAACAAGGCAGAGCCCTTATGTGTGATCCACTCCCCAGGATTCTAATCATTGATGACGAGCCGGATATGTGCTGGGCCCTGGAACATATCCTGGACCACAAAAGCTCCAAGATGGTCACTGTCGGAAGTGGCCAGGAGGGGCTGGCTGCTCTGGGCCGGGAGCATTTCGAGGTTGCCTTTATCGATGCCAAGCTGTCGGATATGGAAGGCCTGGAACTGGCCAGGAAAATGCGTACCCGGTTTCCCTCCCTGCGGATCATCCTTTTTTCCGGGTACTTCTATAAGGATGAGCCCGATGTCAAAGCAGCCTTGCGCAAGGGAATTATTTCCGACTTTGTCTCCAAACCCTTCCAAAATGAAGAAGTCTTAAACAAAGTTTGACAGGACGGATGCCTGATAAGCATTCAGGCCCATCCTGTACACTCAGTCCCGGACACCCCATCCTGCTTTGGGCCGCATCCACAGAGAGAAGGCAAATTTCTCAGCCATGTTATGGTGAAAATTCCATAGAGAGAAGGCAAATTTCTCAGCCATGTTATGGTGAAAATTCCATAGCCACTATGGAATTTTCACCATAACAGGAAAGCGTCCACGGTCAATAAAATGATATCCCAGCAGGCCCCAGGTAACGACCGGGATCGCCAGGCTCCAGCCTGGCTACAGAGGGCGAAAGATCTTTCGCCCCTACAAGCCATTCGACAACCCGTATGTCAGAATTGATGGCATGCTGGTATTTAAGGTTGTAGGGGCGAATAATTATTCGCCCTCTTATGGCAAACCTGGTGCCTGGCAGTCCTAGGAGGAGCAAGCTCGGAGGGCAAAATGTGTCGCTGTAGTGTGAGTGAGGGTCATTTTTCGGGAGAAAAAAATCACTTTTATCGTTCCCACGCAGAGCGTGGGAGCGATAAAACAACTTGGAACTTTGAACCCCCGAGATATTTTTACCTGGTATGCTTTTTGCACTAAGAAGTTGAGAGTTCGAGGTTCAACCGATTGGCGGTCTTTTTGAGTTTACATCACTTGGGAAAAGGGAGGTCTTTTTATGGCATCAGTACAGAAAAACACAGATTCCTCAAGTCTGGCCGAAGTCGTCGATCGTATTCTGGAAAAAGGTATCGTCATTGATGCCTGGGCTAAAGTTTCACTGGTCGGGATTGAGCTTTTGTCCGTGGAAGCCAGGGTGGTTGTCGCTTCAGTGGAAACCTATCTGAAATACGCTGAAGCAATTGGCTTGACAGCCACTGCCGCAACCCCAGCCTGATGGGAATCCCCTCTTTGAGGTAGGATGTCACTTCCGGCATTCACAATACTTATATCCTGTGAATGCCGGACCCCAGGAATGCCCAGCCGTCAGCTGGATAATGGAGGTATACAATGGGAAATGTTAGTCAAGATATGACCAGATTGCGGGATGAAATCTCTCAACTCAGGACTGAACGGCAAGCCTTTATTTCCAATCTGCAAGCAGAATGGAAAAATATGGGGCCGGCGTTTGTGCACGACTTACAATCGCAGGTGCAGGATCTCCAGAAAAAGGCCAGAGCAGATCAAACGCGTTTACGACAAGAGTTCCAGTCCGCCGTCACAGCCTCAGCTGAGCAAAGGCGGCAGTTTGTCAATTCCCTGCGTAAGGAGAGCAAGCAGAGAGCTCAAAGCCATCGCTCGGAGCTGGCCCAAAGCAAGGCAAAAACCGAGGCCCTGTTACAGGCAACCGTTCATAGCGTGAAGTCGGAGGTTCAAGCCTTGAAGAATGAGGTCAAAGATTTTTTGAATCAGGTGCATGCCTCCAGAAGCCAGACCAGGATCCAATTACACAGAGAACTTGAGGATGTGCGCACCAGGCTGCGGGAATCCAACCGATCTTTGTCTGAAGACACGGCCAAGATGATGTCTGGTTTTGCCCAAGAACTGCAGGCTCAGGCCCAGGCATCCCAGGATGCTCGAGGTCAATTTGTTGACCACTTGCAGGGATCTCTCACTGAGCTGCGCAGGCAGGTGGAATTTTTGCGAGCTTCCTTTGTGCATGACTTACATGCGGCCAGTCAGGCCTGGAAGGGAGAAAAGCGAGAAGATGCGGCTTCTTCAGCACCTGAGCCGGAATTTGCAGAGTACGGGCAAACAGCCCCGCAGGCTGAAGAGGCCCCAACTCATGAGTCCATGGGCTTTGAACAGCCCCAGGGGCCGGAGCAGGAGGAGACCCAGGCAGCGTCAAGTGAGTTCAGTCCGGAACAGACTGGCGATGACCTGACCAGGATCGACGGCATTGGACCGGGACGAAAAAAACAGCTCAATGAGGCCGGTATCTGGGCCTTTTCCCACTTGGCCTCCATGACTGTGGATCAGTTGCAGCAAGTAGTGGGTGAACATACCAGGACCAAGGTTCTGGATCGGTGGATTGAGCAGGCCAAGGAGCTCAGCACATGAGTGAATCCAACCTGAAAGTGGTCAGCCAAGAAAAGGCGGCAAACATGTCAAGTTCCGGGGATCAGGTTGTTCTTCAAGCCAGTGAATCGTTTGTAACCACGGAGTATATCAACGGTCTGAGCAGACGGGTCCTGGCTTACATGTATGTGGGCTATCCGGTACATTTTTCCGGACCGGCTGGTACTGGAAAGACAACCCTGGCCTTTCATATCGCCTCCCAACTGAATCGTCCGGTGATTCTTATCCATGGTGATGATGAGTTTTCCAGCTCAGACTTGATCGGTAAAGATTCCGGGTACCGGAAATCTAAGGTGGTGGACAATTATATTCGTTCGGTACACAAGAGCGAAGAGCAGATGAACACCTATTGGGTGGACAACCGCTTGACCACCGCCTGTGAGGAAGGGTACACCTTGATTTACGATGAGTTTACCCGCAGCCGTCCAGAGGCCAACAATGTGCTCTTAAGTGTTCTGGAGGAAAAAGTTCTCAACCTGCCCAAGCGGCGGCGGCTGGGGCCAGGATACGTCAAAGTCCATCCGGAATTCCGGGTGATATTTACCTCTAACCCGGAAGAGTATGCAGGAGTGCATAAGACCCAGGATGCCCTTATGGATCGTTTGATTACGGTTAGTATGGGCCATTTTGATCGCGAAAGTGAAATTCAAATAACCTTGGCCAAGTCCGACGTGGACAACCGGGACGCGCAACGGATTGTCGATCTGGTTCGGGAGGTACGGAAGCTTGGAGTCAACAATCATCGCCCCACAATCCGGGCCAGTATCGCTATCGCTCGAATTCTGACCCATGTACAAGGCCGGGCTGAGCATAGTGATCCTTTTTTCATGGATATATGCAAAGATGTGCTGAATACAGATACAGCCAAAGTGACCAAAGGCGGGAAGCCCATTATGGGCGAAAAAGTAGAAGAGCTGCTGCATAAAGTCTGTGTCGGGGCTGGTCGTTAAGGGAAAATGTTTATCGAATGAGCGGTGATACATGGCCCATGTAAAATGAGAGAGACGATATGCCTATACCTAAGAAAACGATGCGTACCTTGCAGGATATTCGGACCAGTTCCCAAAATGTGGAGCAGACCCTCAGCAATCATCAGCTGCATCTGCGCCTCAGCTATCTAGAAATTGAAAAAGATCGGCGGAGCAAGGAAAAAGAGAATATGCAGTTTCGATTGCAAAAGATTGAGAGCAGGCTGCAAGACATCGAGGATGAAGAAAAAAGGCTTATGCAATGCTTAAATGAACGCAAAAATATTCCGGAGTTGGTGGCAAACCCATCTTCCGATACCCCAAAAGAAACAAATCAGGGTTTTAAAATCCAATATTAATTATCAGGTGTCTGAGGAGTTGAAATGAATGCATCGCAGTATCAGGGCAAGTACCTGTATGCCTTTACTCGGGAACAAGAGGATCTTCATCTTCCACAAGCCGGGCTTAATAAGGAAGATGCCTACGTTATTTCCACCCATGGCCTGCAAGCCGTGGTCAGTAATGTCCCCAACAAGAGAGTTAGGCCGGAGAGACGCAATCTGGCCGCCCATCAGGAAGTGCTCAAGCAATTGATACAACGGGAAATCCCTTTGCTTCCTGTCTCTTTTGGCATCATTGCCGATAGTCACCAGGGGGTGGAACATATTCTAGACTCCTATAGAGAAACCTTATCGGAAAATCTGGATTATGTGCAGGGAAGGGTGGAAATGGGACTTCGCGTTTCCTGGGATGTGCCCAATATCTTCGAATACTTTGTGCAGATCCATCCGGAATTGCGCCAGGTTCGAGACAGGATTTTCGGCCGGCACGGGGAGCCGACGCATGAGGAGATGATAGAAATCGGACGCATGTTTGACCATTGCCTGCACGAAGACAGGGAGGCCCATACCAGTCAGGTGGAGGATATTCTGGATGCCTATTGCGTGCAGATTCAGCGAAATAAATGTACCAAAGAGTCAGATGTCATGCACTTGGCCTGCTTGGTGGACAGAACCCAGATGGAGGAGTTTGAGAAAGGTATCTTTGAAGCAGCGGAGCTTTTTGATAACAGCTTCACCTTTGACTACAACGGGCCCTGGGCTCCGCACAATTTCGTTACCCTGGAATTGAGTCTGTAGCTACAGGGTTCCAGGTTTAGGGTTTGTGATGATATTAGTTGACGATATTTTGCTTTCTCCCATTCGCGGTCTCTTTTGGATTTTCCGTGAAATCCACAATGCTGCGCAACAGGAGTTTGAGAACGAGCCGGAAGCGATTACCGCGGAACTCACTAACTTATATATGATGTTAGAGACGGAAAAAATCACAGAAGAAGAGTTTGATAAAAGAGAAAAAGAACTCTTAGATAGACTTGATGAGCTTGAAGAACGAAAGAATCAACAATAGTTTATTTATATTATTTTAAGATAATGATCTCTTTATGCACATACCTCAATTCCTCAGCCAAGAACATCTCCAGCTCCTCTTCTTTGGAGGGAAAGGCGGTGTAGGAAAGACCACTTGTGCTGCGGCCACTGCTTTATACCTGGCTTCTGCGTATCCCCAAAAATCTTTTTTGCTTGTCTCTACAGATCCTGCCCATTCTCTTTCTCATGCTCATGTACAAGAGACATCGCTTGCCAATCTTGAAATCCAGGAAATCAATGCCCCTCGCCTTCTGGATGAATTCAAGGCCAAGCACAATCAGTCCCTGAAAGAAATTGCTCTGCGCGGCACTTTCTTAGATGAAGAAGATATTGACACCTTTCTCCACTTGTCTTTACCAGGTCTGGACGAACTCATGGCCTTTTTGCAGATTGCCGATCTGGCAAATCAAGGCGGGAATGATCTCATTATTGTGGACACAGCCCCTACAGGGCATACTCTTCGCCTGATGGGCCTTCCAGCCTTGTCCAAACGATGGCTGCAGGCCCTGGATTCCTTGTTGGCCAAGTCCCGATATATGCAAAAGATTTTCAAAGGCCAGTACAGCCCAGATCATTTGGATTCTTTTCTGTTCGATCTCTCCTCCTCTGTGGATAATCTGCACACCCTCATGCAGGATCGGGAGCGGTTTCGGTTTGTTCCGGTCATGTTGGCCGAAGAGTTGAGCATCTATGAGACGGAATTGCTGCTTCACGACTTAAAAGACATGCATGTCTTGACCCCGGAAGTTATTATCAACGCAGTACTGCCAGAGGAGAACGAGTGTGTTGTATGCCAAAAACGGCGCAAGGGGCAATTGAATAAGATTCGGAATATTCACGCAGATGGAACTTTTTCCGACTCAGAACTCTGGGCTGTGCCCCAGTATGCGATGGAAATGAATTCTGCCGACAATCTGCGGATCTTCTGGGAGGGTGTCTTTGCTGTACGGTCCGATCTCTTCTCCGCTGTCCCCTGGGGGCAGGAGGAAGGAGTTGAGGAAAACTGTGTTTACAATCCACAGCCCGGGCCGGGTCAGGAAATGCAGTTGCTCCTTGTGGCCGGAAAGGGGGGAGTGGGCAAGACAACACTGGCTGCAGCTACATCCTTGCGTCTGGGACGGGACGCCCCGGATAAGAAGATTTTGGTCTTCTCTACAGATCCAGCCCATTCCCTTTCTGCATGCTTTCAACAAGAGATTGGAAGTGCCCCCCGGGCCGTGGCTGCAAATGTAACAGCCATGGAGATTGATGCCCAAGCGGAGTTTGACCAGCTGAAGGCAGTCTATCAGGAGGAACTGGAAGCCTTTTTGAGCAACTTGTCCGCCAATATGGACCTGACTTTTGACCGGGAAGTGATGGAGCGGGTTCTGGACCTCTCCCCTCCGGGCCTGGATGAGGTCATGGCCTTGCTTGTGGCCACCGAGCACATGGATAACAAAGATTATGACCTGCTCATTCTGGATTGTGCGCCAACCGGCCACCTCATTCGCCTTTTGCAGACACCCGAGGTAATTGATGAATGGCTTAAAGCCTTTTTCAATCTGTTCTTGAAATACAAACAGATCTTTCGCCTGCCCAAGGTTTCCAAGAAAATGGTGCGCATGTCCAAATTGCTCAAAAAGTTTCGGACCCTGCTACAAGATGAGGGCCGCTCAGCCCTGATAGCGGTGAGTATTCTGACCGAGATGGCCTTGGCTGAGACCAGGGATCTGATGACCGAATGTGCAGGACTTCAGGTCAATGTGCCGGTCCTTTTCTGCAATATGGCCACCAGGGATTCTGAGTGTCCCTTGTGCCACCGGCTCTTTGAACAGGAGCAGACAGTAAAAGAGCAGTTTGAAAAGGAGCTGGAGTTTTTGCCTCAAACCGTGATTTATCGCTGCGGCACACCGGAAGGTACGGACAATCTGGTCCGGCTGGGGGACCAGCTTTTTGAACTCAATATTGAATAGAGCTTTAGGTTCACAAGACCTTGCTTCTCTTCGTTCCCAGGGTTTATCCAGTGAAATCTCTTCCATTTCACCGGGATCCTCCCTGGGGACGTCTTTTTCTGATGGCTCCGGCCATCTTCTTGTTCTTTCTTCTCAACTCCCGGACTCCAGCCAGATTAAAAGCGGATGGCTGGAGCCATAAGAGGGGACGTTACGAGGGGGGACCCTCGTAACGAAGAATGTGCCCCTCCGTCATTGTCCGGCCCCGATCTTTCAGAAATAAATAAAGCCAAGAGCCCAGATATGCAGCAGCGTTTGACTGAAGAAGAAAAGCACATTTCCCTCTGTGAAGCCCTGGATCGGGTTTTAAACAAAGGGGCTGTTATAGTTGGGGAAGTGACCATATCCATTGCCGATATTGATTTGGTGTATCTGGGTCTACAGGCTATTCTTTGCTCCGTAGATACAGCCAGGAGTACCTTACAGGACAACAGCCTGGTGAACAGGGAGGTTAATGATGTCGGAAAGTGGTAAACACACGGTTGCTTCCCCAGATATGGACGCATTTTTCCAGGCCATGCACATGGATTCAGACCAGGCCATCCAGAATGAATCCGTTTTCCTTCCTTCCCAGGGAGGTGGCAGGAGATTGAATCTGGACCCGGAGCAGACCACCAAAGGACTGGCTCAACTTGTCTTGACGGTGATCAAACTCTTGCACGAGCTTATGGAACGCCAAGCTATCCGGCGGATGGATTCCGGAACTTTGACTGAGGCCCAAGTAGAGCGCTTAGGTCTGGCCTTGATGCGCCAATCAGAGGAACTGCAACGGCTGCAGCATGAATTTGAGCTGGAGGATGAGGATCTTAACCTTGATCTGGGTCCCCTGGGCAAATTGTTGTAAGGCATCGATCTCTGGTTTCAACCAATGCTGACTACGGCCGCACCCCAAATAGTTCCGGGTTCACAGTTCACGGTTAAGAAAAAAAGAGTTCCTTACATGAATCAAAACTTTACTTCTCAATTTCTTTCTCTTCAAACCGTGAACCCAGAACCGTGAACTCTCAAGGTAAGAGGAGATAGCATGACAATTCAGAGAACACCGCCCCAATCTGCTGTTTCCTCCACCAGCGTGGCTGATCTCTTAGAGCGGGTTTTAGACAAAGGGGTGGTCATTGCTGGAGATATCAAGGTCAGTCTGGTGGATATTGAGCTTTTATCCATCCAGATCAGACTGGTTATATGCTCAGTGGATAAGGCCAAGGAAATGGGCATGGACTGGTGGGTCAACAATCCGGTCTTTTCCCGGCAAGGAGAGAGGACAGAGGCCATTGAGGAGAAGCTGGATCTGATTGCCGGCAGGCTGGAAAGATTGGAGCAGGAACGTTGAATAGAAACTCAATTTTCGCTGATGCACCCACAAAAAGCCAGGGAAAACGCATTCCCACTGGCCGCAGACGCGACATTCTCGGTTATTGGGGCATGGGCACCAAAAACATCTTGGCCGTCATGCCCAGTTCCTGGTCTGAAGACTGCAGGCACACCTCTTTAACCGCTTGCAGGACTTTCCCGGCTGCGGTCTCATTCCAGAACCAGGAGTTAAATGTCCTGCTGTCCGGGACTTGGGCCCCGGGGCGGGAAGTGGCGGCCTCGAAATAAAAGGCCCTTAAGTCCTGGGCAGCCAGGCGCAGAGCTACCCCAGGGGAAAGATCATTCGGTGGAGAACTTGGCTCCCCCCTGACCAGGTAGTCAGTAATCAAGGTGGCTGCAGATTCAGGATCAAAGGTAACCAGAGCCGTCCGCCCCCGTTTTTCCAGGCCCAGATCGTACCAGGGCCTGAGTTTGGCCAACTCCCTATGCAGGGCTCCGGCCATTTCTTCCTGCTCGCTCTGATCTGCAGAGGGAGGAGAAAAGCTCACCGGACAAGCCCAAGTCGATGTTTCTTCATTCTCAGTGCCAGCACTATCAGGGGCCTCCTCTGGAAAGGACTCCAGGACAGGACCCTGATCGGCCTCCAAGAGTTTCAAGGCAGCCTGGGTAACCTTTGTCTGGAACTGAGGCTGATTGGGCGCTCCCAGGGGCCGGCCCAGCTCAAAAGGGACCCACAGGGCCCGTGGAGGTTTGATAATCTGGGTATGCTTGGCGATGAGGCTGATCTGGGTGGTGGGGATGCCTTCCGTTTCCAGATAATGGGCCAACGCGCCCACGGCGCGGGTGCAGAAAGGTCAGACCGGAACCAGAATGGCCGCATCCACATTGTCTCCTAACAGCAATTGGGCCAGGTTTTGAGCAAGTTGGGCGGGTCAGACCCCATTCCGGAACATAAAAATGGGGTATTTTGGAATTGATTGTCAATGATATCAGTGGCATGGGATGGTCAGACCCCATTCACAGCCATTCAAACAGCCCAAAGTTTACCCGGTTTAACCATCTTTTGTTTAACTGGGGGCATTAAACTGGGGTTCGATTGGGAAATTGAACAAAACAAATCAGATGATATCAATGGGTAAGATGCATTTGTGATGCACCCTCGCTGTCAAAACCTTTGATTTGCACTATATTTCAGATACATATGAAAAATGGCCGGGGTCAGACCCCCAATCCCACAATTGAGAAATTGATCAAAACAAATCAAATGATATCAGTATGTAAGACGCATTTCAGGTATACCTTCGGTGTCAATATCTATGATTTGTCAAACATATTAATAAGATACTGCCTTGGGCCGGGGTCAGACCCCCAAGCTGTTTTCCACAGCGCGGTTTGCGCTCAACGTCAAGGTAAGTTCTCCTTGGGGCCTGGTAAGCCGTCCGGCTCTCTGGATGATCTGGTGACGAATGGTATCAAGCCTTTTGAATTTCCATCCCGCAGGTCGCTTGGGTTTTG
>JAIPER010000088.1 GCA_021737115.1 Desulfohalobiaceae bacterium | reverse complement strand
CAGCGGTCACACCAGCATGAGCCTGATTCTGTACGGGTTTCTGGCCATTCTCCTGGCCAGGGAACTGTCCAGAACCTGGCGCTGGGGGCTGCTTTCGAGCGTTGTCCTGATCTCCTTTGTCATTGGCTTTTCCCGTCTCTATCTGGGGGCGCACTGGCTCTCCGATGTCCTGGCCGGCTATTTCATGGGCGCGAGCTGGACGGCCTTGACAGGGATCGCCTATCTGAAAAGGGCTGGTGGACCGATTCCCAGGCGCCTCTTGGGAGTGACGGTCATCCTCGTTCTCGTCGTTGCCGGCGGTTGGCACGTGTTCCAGCGCCACGCAACGGATATGCGGCTCTACGCCCCGCGCCACGACCAAAAGACCATCGCCCTTTCTTCGTGGCAGGACCATGCCTGGCGCGAGCTGCCCGCCCGGCGGATCGACCTGGGCGGTGAATGCGAACAGCCCCTGACCGTTCAGTGGGCCGGATCGCCGGCCGGGCTGGACCGCTTCCTCGCGAAAAAGGGCTGGCAGCAGCCGCCGTCACTGGGTCTGAAAACACTCTTTGGTCTGTTTTCTCCGAGCACGCCGCTTGAACAGCTTCCGGTCCTGCCCCGGCTTCACGACGGCAGAACGGAACGCCTCTGCCTGGTCCACCCGGATCAGGACAGGCGGCTCGTGCTGCGCCTGTGGCCCACCGATGTCAGTCTCGCGGCTCAGGACACCCCGTTGCTCGTGGGAATCATCGCGGAACAGCGGCGCTGGAGCATAGCAGGCCTGATCACCATGGCCAGAGATGAAGGCGGGTATGACCGCCCCTTGAACCTGCTGGAAAAAACACTCAGCCAGGAGTTCACCGTGAAACGGGTGCAGCGCCCGGATCACGATCTCTCATCCGAGCCCGGGCCACAAAGGCCCCTCTGGCAAGGGGAGGTGCTTCTGATCTGGGAAAAAGGCCTGCTGCCAGGACGCAAAGTTCTTGCTCATGGAGGGTAAATGAACCTAATGGAAAACGCATGGTCATAAGAGGATTGCAGCATATCCCCCTGCCCGTCTCCAGAAAGATTACAGCCTATTTCGGACTGGCGGCGCTGTTTTTCAGCCTTTCTCTCAGCAGTCTATATGTTGTCCATCACTACTTTTCCGCCGGGCGCCTTCGGATACCGGCCGATCTGCTTTCTGCAGAAGGTATCGCTTGCCTGGTGCTTCTTCTGCTGCTCTATTTCCTGGCCGACGGCCTGCGGCTGTATTGTGTCATCCGGGCGCTGGGATTTCGCATCGAGTTTTCCTATATTATCAAACTCGTCTTTGAAGTTCTTGCGTGAACTGGACCTGTTTTCCAGCGGCTTTACTGGATATTTCAAGAACAACCCTGGCTGGGCGGCCCTTTCCGTGGTCTGTACGGCCTGTTTCCTGGTGCTGCTCTTCTCCTTTTCCATTGTCCTGATCCGGGCACTGGGATACCAGGCACGGGTCCTGACCGTACTGGCCTTCCAGGTGGTCGTGACCTTTTTCATGTATTTCACCCCCACACCGGGTGCAGCGGGTGTCGCCGAAGGCGGCTACGGGCTCCTCTTCTCCCAGCTGGTGCGCAAACAGGACATCGTGCCGCTGACCCTGTCCTGGCGATTGTTGACCATCTATGTCGGTGTGGTCATCGGCATCGTGGTTCTTTACAGGGAGCTGTTTCACCGCAACAGGGCAGACCGGATATGAATCGCAAGAAAATACTGACCCTCTGTCTGATTTCCATCCTCATGTTGTTGGCGGGCCTTGTCGGCTATCGGGTCTATCTCGCTGTCTGTGAAGCGGATTATCAGGCCCTCAACGCCGAGAATATCGAGCGGATCGAGACAAGGCTCCACGGCGAGACCGAATTCAGGTTCGCCGTTGTCGGCAACATCAGAAATTCCATGCGGATCTTCGAAAAGCGCATCGCCCCCCTGATGGAAGACAAAGACGTTGATTTCATGATATCGCTGGGAAACGCAGTCTATGATGGTGCCGAAGGCAAATACCGTTTGTTGTATCGCGGGCTCAAGAAGATGGACATTCCCTATGTGTTGTCCGCTGGACACAACGAAGTCGAGGATTTCGGAGCAGACAAATTCTACCGCCATTTCGGACCCTACTTCTTCTCGTTCCATCTTGAAAACACGTACTTTATCTTTCTTGACTCCACCGGGCACACCTCCTGGAAATGGCAGCTGCGCTGGCTGAAACAGGAATTGACTGCGGCGGAGCAATACCCCTACCGCTTCGTGTTCTTGAATCATTCCCTGTTTCCTCTAGCGGGCTTTGACCCGGAAGAAACCCACTATCTGCTGCAAACAAGCCTGAGTCGGGACTTACAGCACCTGTTTTCCCGCCACCTGGTGACCGCGGTTTTTTCGGCAGGCTATCCCACTTTCCAAAAAAGGCAGGAGCAGGGTGTCCGGTATATCGCCTCCGGCGGGGGCGGCGGCTTGCTCCTCGACCAGGGGGAGCCCTACCAGCTTGTGAACGTCTCCGTGGACCCTGAAAAGGCGTCTTGTGCAAACGTGGCCACCACACAACGTTTGGGCACGGTCCGGGAGAAAGTGGAGATCTTGAAACTGTATCTGCATTCCTTTTTTTTACATGAGCCTGTTCAACTCACTGCTGGTTTTGAGCATAATCAGCCTAGTGGCCTTGAAGCTCTACTCCCTGATATTGCGTCATGAACATCTGTACCGGGACTTCAGCGTTGATGAACAGACCTATTCCCGAAAGCCGCTTCGGGTGGCCATGTTCACCAATAACTACCTCCCGTTTCTCGGTGGGGTACCCCTCTCCATCAACCGGCTGTATCGTGGCCTGCTCCGGCTCGGACAGAGGGTGACCATTTTCGCGCCGACGTATCCGGAGCCATGGCTCGACCCTGAAGATGGCAGCGTGGTCCGCTGTCCAAAACTGTTCAAGGCACGCCTGGCCGGTTTTCCCGTGGCCAACGTTTTTTTCCGAACGATCAAGACGGCCTTCAAGGCCTCTGCCTCTGACCTGGTTCATGTGCACCATCCATTCTGGCTCGGCAAAAAAGGACTGCGCCTGGCCAAGAAACAGGGGCTGCCGGTGGTCTTTACCTACCACACACGGCTGGAGCGCTACACGCACTATCTTCCGTTTCCGGGCACGGCCCTGAAAAACCTCGCGGCCCATTTGCTGATCAAACGTTTCGCCAACCGCTGCGAGGCCATTATCACCCCTACGCCGTCGACTGAAGAGTACTTGCGGAATCTTGGCGTCAGCGCCCTGATCGAGACGATTCCCACCGGCATCGCCATGGAGGATTACAGGTGCTGGACCCCGGAACAGGTCCAGGAGCTGCGAGGCCGGCATGCTGCAGGCGAGGACCCCCTGTTGATCAGCGTCTCTCGAATGGCCAAGGAAAAAAACCTGGACTTCTTGATCGACGGATTGGCCAAGGTCAAGGAACTGATTCCTACACCGTTCACATGCCTCCTGGTGGGAGACGGACCTGAAAAGGCGCGGCTCGAAGAGAAGGCTGCCGCGCTCGGTCTGAGCGACACGCTTGTTTTTACAGGGAATATGCCACCTCAAGACGTGGCCCGGTGCTACCTGGCCGCCGATCTGTTTGTGTTCGCCTCAACTTCTGAAACCCAGGGCATGGTCCTGGTCGAGGCGATGGCCGGGGGTTGCCCCGTCGTGGCGGTCCGGGCCAGCGGTGTGTACGACGTGGTCAAAGACGATTACAATGGCCTGCTGGTTGCGCAAAGCACCGCGAGCTGGTCGAAAGCAGTGGCGGCTCTCTTGTCGGACCGCCGGCGGTTGTCCGTCTTGTCCGAAAACAGCCGGATCTTTGCCGATGACTATTCCGAAGAAAAGATCGCAAAAAAGGTTTTACGGCTGTATCGACGGGTGGTCGTCCTTGGAAAATCGAATAACATGTGATTTATAGGGATTGCCACCATATCAGACCGCAATTCTCTTTGGTGTACCCTCAAAACTCAACCCTGGATTACTTTCTCCACGATGTGGTGGTCTGTGCACCGGAAGTTGGACGCGGGTGACTGTCCGTCTGGTGCGGCACCGGAAGTAATTCCCTGCCGGCACTCACTTCATATTGACAACCTACAGATAACACGGGATATTGGAAAATATGAACCATCTTACAATCATTGGAGAGGAAGGAGACCATGGCCGTGATTACGATTTCGAGAGGTTCATACAGCAAGGGAAAGGAAATTGCGGAAAAACTCGCAGAAAATCTGGGTTACGAATGTATTTCACGGGATATTCTTCTGGAAGCCTCAACTCATTTCAATATTCCAGAGGTAAAGCTTGTCCGCGCAATCCACGACGCCCCTTCTGTCCTGGAGCGCTTCAAGGACGGGAAAAAAAGATACATGTCCTTTATCCGGGAGGCATTACTGGAACACATTGAAAAGGATAATGTTGTGTATCACGGCTTGGCCGGACACTTCTTCGTCCAGGGAATCCCGAACATCATGAAGGTTCGCATTATCGCAGACATCGAGGGAAGAGTGAAGGAAGAGATGGAACGTGAAAACGTCTCTGAAAAAGAGGCCAGACACCTTCTGGTCAAGGATGACGAGGAAAGACGAAAGTGGAGCCTGTTCCTCTATGGAATCGACACCAGAGACGCAAGCCTCTACGACATTGTCCTGCATATCGACAATCTGAAGGTTCAGGACGCAGTCGACTTCTTGACGGATATTGCCAGGCGTCCGTGTTTCCAGATGACAGAAGAATCTCGAAGGATCATAAAAGATTATCTCCTCGGGGCCAAAGCCGAGTCGGCAATCGTCGACCGCTTTCCGTTTGCAGAAGTGAAAAGCAGAAACGGAGTGGTCAGTGTCAGAATAGAAACCACGCTCTCTCTGGAGACCGAGAACATCGAGTTCATCACCGACGTCCTCAAGGACATCGAGGGCGTGAAAGAAGTCAGGGTCCAGGCCGTGCCCATTGATGTTGATTGATACAGACAGAAAACCTGGACTGGGTTTTTTTCGGGCAACTCCTCGTGGACGGTTCTGCCCCCACGCAGGTCAATATACCCGAAAAACCCCTGTTTTCTCACCTATCCCGTTTAGGCCTCGATTCTGAATCTGACCGGCACTGTGCTGCTATGGACGGCCTTGAGCCTGATGATGGCCCTGAACATGCGCCCCCGCTGACCACGAGAAAGCCTCTTTCTGATCTGTGTTCCTTAAGCGGCCAATAGGGCAACCGGCGAGCTCCTCCTCATTCGAGATCCCCCAAATATCCCTCTTGTCCCTGTTTAAGATGTAAGGTATGATACCAGGATTACAGAATCTCTTGTTCTGAAGCATCGATCAAGGATCTCAGCATGCCGTTTCATTTACCAAAAGATCAGAGGAAAACCGCCGTTATTGCCGGTATCATCGGCAATGTCATGGAATGGTATGACTTTGCCCTCTACGGCTACATGGCCTCGGTGATCTCTGAACTGTTCTTCCCCAAGGGCAACCAGGTCGCCAATCTCATCGCCACCTATGGCATCTTCGCCGCCGGCTTCATCATGCGGCCCCTGGGCTCGGCCCTGTTCGGATGGTTCGGCGACACGGTGGGCCGGAGCAAGACCATGCTCTTGTCCGTGACCCTCATGACCTTTCCCACATTTCTGCTTGGGGCGCTGCCCACCTACGACTCCATCGGTCTCTGGGCCCCGGCTGGTCTAATCTTTATCCGTCTTCTCCAAGGCCTTTCCGTGGGCGGGGAGTTCTCCAGTTCGGTGACCTATCTCGTGGAGACCTCTCCGCAGGGCAAGCGCGGGCTTTCGGGGAGCTGGGCCAATGTCGGGAGCATGGGGGGCATGCTTCTGGGCTCCGGAGTGGCCACCCTGGTCACGGCCGTTTTCAGTTCCCAAACCCTGACGGCCTGGGGCTGGCGACTTCCCTTTCTCTTTGCCGCCATTCTGGGGACAGTGGCCATCTATTTGCGCCGGCACCTACCTAAGTCAGAGCATTTCCAAAAACATGAACAAACAAGGGGCGAAGCCTCGCCCATCAAAGAAGCGGTCACCGTAAATATCAAGGAGACCCTCCAGGCCACCCTCTTCGCCTCTGCCTATGGTGCCGTATTCTACATTTCCCTGGTCTACATCCCGACTTGGCTCAAGGAATACGTGGACACGTCAATCGGTGTTTCTATGGATTTCAATACCTTGACCACGGGTCTGGTCATCCTCCTCGTCCCCGTGGCCGGATGGATGTCCGACCGGATCATCAGGCGGACCAAGCTCCTGGGGATCGTCTTCGGGCTGGAGCTGATCCTGGCCCTTCCCCTCCATCTCTGGATGCAGACCGGCAGCCTTACGGCCATGGCCGTCGCCCAGATCGCCCTGGGCATTCTGATCGCCTTTCCCTGCGGCATCGCCCCCTCGCTCTTTGTCGAGCTCTTTCCGACCCGGGACAGGCTCTCCGGCTACTCCATCGCCTTCAACCTGGGATTGGGGGTAATCGGCGGCTCCACACCCATGGCCGTGACCTGGCTTATTTCGCTGACCGGAATCAAGATCGCCCCGGCGTTTTATATGATGTTCTGGATCCTGATCGGGCTGGGCACCCTGCTCTGGATGAAGGACAGGAGCAGGGAAGCGCTGCACTGATTTCAGGTTTGAGACTCCAAGATGCTGTTTCCAATGCTCAAAACCGGATTGTAAGGCTACCGGAGACAAAAATGAGAAGACCATGAAGCTGAACACGATCCAAACCGAAGTAGCAGAGAAGACAAAATCCAGGGACTTGTACCAGAAACTGAAGACGGGTGAAAACGGCCTGCAAGACTCTGAAGCCGGCCAGCGTCTGGAATACTTCGGTCCCAACTCCCTCGAGGAGAAAAAACAGAGCCCCCTCCGGAAATTCCTGGGGTATTTCTGGGGTCCCATCCCCTGGATGATCGAGGTGGCAGCCGGACTCTCCCTCGTCATCCGGGACTGGACGGATTTCATCATCATCATGGTCATGCTGCTCTTCAATGCCGTGATCGGGTTCTGGCAGGAATACCAGGCCGATAATGCCCTGAGCGCCCTCAAGGAGGAACTGGCCAGCCAGGCCCGGGTCAAACGGGACGGGCAGTGGCAGGAGATCGACGCCAGGGATTTGGTGCCCGGGGACATCATCGGCCTGAAGATAGGAGACATCATCCCGGGGGATGTCAAGCTCGTCAAAGGCGACTATCTGAGTGTGGACGAATCCGCCTTGACCGGGGAATCCCTGCCTGTGGACAAGCAGCGGGAAGACATCGCCTACTCGGGATCTTCGATCAAGCAGGGAGAAATGCAGGCCCTGGTGACCGCCACCGGGAACCAAACCAAGTTCGCCCGGACCGCCAAGCTGGTGGAAGGGGCTGGCGCCCCCTCGCATTTCCAGAAGGCCGTTTTAACCATCGGCGACTTCCTGATCTACGTCAGCCTGGGGCTGGCCGCTATCCTCGTGTTGGCCCAGCTCATCCGGGGCGATTCTTTCTTGACCGTCTTCCAGTTCGTGCTCATCCTGGTCGTGGCCGCCATCCCCGTGGCCATGCCCGCGGTCCTCTCGGTAACCATGGCCCTGGGGGCCCTGATGCTCTCGAAGATGAAGGCCATCGTCTCCAAGCTGCAGTCCATCGAGGAAATCGCGGGCATCGACATCCTCTGTTCCGACAAGACTGGGACCCTGACCAAGAATGAACTGACCCTCGGCGAACCGGCCGTTCACGGGGACGAAGCCCCGCAGGACCTGATCCTGAGCGCGGCCCTGGCCTCTCCCCTGGAAGACCGGGATGCCATGGATCAGGCGGTCGTCCAGGCCCTGGAGGACCGTGAGGCCCTGAAGGGGTTCGAGCAGGTTGAGTACACGCCCTTTAACCCCACGGCCAAACGCACCCAGGCCACCGTCAAAGACAGCCGCGGACAGACCTTCAAGGTATCCAAAGGGGCCCCGCAGGTCATCTTCAAGCTCTGCGGCTTAGGCAGTGATGAGTTTTCCAGGGCCAGGGAGACGGTGGACGAATTCGCGGGCAAGGGCTATCGAACCCTCGGGGTGGCCAGGGCCGAACAAGGCTCCGATGACTGGCAATTCCTGGGACTCCTGCCGTTCTACGACCCGCCGCGGGAGGATTCCGCCGAAACCATCAAACAGGCCCGGGAATACGGCATCCAGGTCAAGATGGTCACCGGGGACAACACGGCCATCGGACGGGAAATCTCCAAACAGCTCGGCCTCTCAGCGAACATCAAGTCGGTGGAGGACATCTTTCCCAAAGGCTACCAGGGCCAGGAGAAGCCGGACGAAGCGACGAGCCGACAGATCGCCGCTACGGACGGGTTCGCCGAAGTCTTTCCCGAGCACAAGTATGCCATTGTCAAAGCGCTGCAGGACCGGGGTCATCTGGTGGCCATGACCGGAGACGGGGTCAACGACGCCCCGGCCCTGAAGCAGGCTGATGTCGGCATCGCCGTTTCCGGGGCCACGAGCGCGGCCCAGTCAGCCTCGTCCCTCGTGCTGACCAAACCCGGTCTCTCGGTGATCATCAGGGCCATCGAAGAGGCCAGGCGCATCTTCGAACGGATGAACAGCTACGCCATCTACCGCATCACCGAAACAATCCGTATCATGTTCTTCGTGGTCCTGGCCATGATCGTCTTCAATTTCTACCCCATCAGCACCGTGATGATCATCCTCCTGGCCCTGCTCAACGATCTGCCCATCATGACCATTGCCTACGACCGGACCTTTCTGCCCCCCAAACCGGTCCGCTGGGAGATGAAGCGGGTCATCACCGTGTCCACGGCCCTGGGTCTGATCGGCGTGGCCGAAACATTCCTTTTGCTGCTGATCGGCAAGTTCTGGCTCGGGCTCCCGGAGGGCCCCCTGCAGTCCTTCGTTTACCTCAAACTAGCCGTGGCCGGGCACATGACCCTGTTCATCGTGCGCACCAAGAAGCCGTTCTGGGCCAGGCCCCACCCGGCCCCGCTGCTCTTGATCGCGATCATCGGCACCCAGGTGGTTGCGGCCCTCATCGTGGGTTTCGGTTTTCTGGTTGCGCCCATACCCTGGCTCTATGTCCTCTATATTTGGCTGTACTGCATCGTCTGGGCCTTAATCGAGGATCGAGCCAAGCTGGCGATCTATGAGCATATCGACCTGAGCGGGAAGCGGCACCAGGATTTCCTAAAAAAAATCCAAAAGGGGCTTCATGCCCATATAGGCACCTGATATGAACGACCAGCCAGATCAGAGAAACTACTTTGCCGCTGAACGGACCCTCCTGGCTGCGGAACGGACCCTGCTGGCCTGGAATCGTACCGCTATCTCCCTCATGGGCTTCGGGTTCGCCATCGAACGGACCGGAATGTTTTTTCTGAAACAGATCGCAGGCGGGCAAACGATGCAAAGCGAACTATCCTTCTGGATCGGCATAACCTTTCTGCTGGTGGGAATGATTTCGGCTTTTGTGTCCGTATTCCAGTATAAAAGCATTATTGCCTCCATGGAAACGGAGCAGATCCCCAAAGGCTATTCCGTCAGGTACTCTTTCTTGGCAAACTGGTTCATTGTCTTCCTCGGACTGGCCCTGACTTTCTTGCTCTGCATCAACTTCGTCAGGATGCATACCTAGAGAAGTAAGATTTATTATGGCTTCAGAATCCTGCAGCCAGGAAGTTTTCCAAAAAAAGGGGTCTTATATGCAGACCGTGCAATCCTTTCCCAGAAGCGTCAAAGAGATTTTCAATGCCTGGATCCCCATGTCCGACGGCTGCCGCCTGGCGGCCAGGATCTGGATGCCCGAAGACGCCGGGGCCGATCCGGTTCCGGCTATCCTGGAATACATCCCCTACCGCAAGAACGATCTGACCGCGGAACGGGACATCCCCCACCACACCTACCTGGCCGGACACGGCTACGCCTGCGTGCGGGTGGATCTTCGCGGCAGCGGAGAATCGGACGGAGTGCTCAAAGGCGAGTATCTGCAGCAGGAACTAGACGACGGGCTGGAGGTGCTGGCCTGGATCGCCGGGCAGCCCTGGTGCACGGGCCGGGTCGGGATGATCGGCATCTCCTGGGGCGGCTTCAACGGCCTGCAGATCGCGGCCCTGCAGCCGCCGGAGCTTTTTGCCGTGATCTCCATCTGCTCCACGGACGACCGCTATGCCGACGACATACACCATATGGGCGGCTGCCTCCTCGGGGACAACCTCTCCTGGGCCTCGACCATGTTCTCCCACAACAGCTGCGCCCCGGATCCGGCAGTCGTGGGCCCGCGCTGGCGAAAAATGTGGATGCAGCGGCTCGAGGGCAGCGGGCTGTGGCTGGCCAAGTGGCTCCGGCACCAGCGCCGGGACGAGAACTGGAAGCACGGATCGGTCTGTGAAGACTACAGGGCCATTCACTGTCCGGTCATGGCCGTCAGCGGCTGGGCGGACGGGTACACCAACGCGGTCTTCAGGCTGCTGGCCAATCTGAAGGTGCCGCGCAAGGGGCTGATCGGTCCCTGGAGCCATCTCTATCCGCATCTGGGCAGGCCGGGGCCGGCCATCGGCTTTCTCCAGGAAGAGCTGCGCTGGTGGGATCTCTGGCTCAAGGACCGGGAAACCGGGATCATGGATGAACCTATGCTCCGGGCCTGGATGCAGGACAGCGTCCCCCCGACCACCAGCTACGAGCATCGCCCCGGACGCTGGATCTGTGAGTTTGAATGGCCCAGCCC
>JAIPER010000087.1 GCA_021737115.1 Desulfohalobiaceae bacterium | reverse complement strand
AGTAAATCAGTGAATCAGTGAAGAAGCAGAGCACAGTGGATAGATCAGGCTGGAATACTGGAATGAATAAGCATAGGGCAGTGGGAAGAGGGCAGTGAATAAGTGAGTCAGTATCGGGGTCAGAGATGAGGAAAGGGTTGCTTGTTGGCTGAAAATGTTTGGTATTCAAGTTCACCTCCCTGATCAGGGAGGGGTCAGGGGAGGGTCGTTCTATACTGATCCAACTCCTGGCTCAATAATATCTGAAACTCTGCACTTCAAGTGACGTATGCAACTCAGAAACATGCCCAATATTTTGAACCATGGGTTGTGAACTTACCAAATTCTGAAATATTCGATCTAAAAAGCTATAACAAATATTGGTTTTGTAAAACATAATTTATATTATCCAGTTTTCCCCCGGTTTTTTAAAGATAAAAAACCGGGGGAAAACTGGATATTGGAGTCAACGCATGAAAGCAGACACCCCGAAATCCACAAAAGGCGCAGTGCTTATTGTCGGGGGAGGCATCTCCGGCATGCAGTCGGCCCTGGATCTGGCCGAAACCGGATACTATGTCTACCTTGTAGAGGAATCGACAGCCATTGGCGGGATGATGTCCCAACTGGACAAGACCTTTCCCACCAATGACTGCGCCATGTGAATCATATCTCCCAAACTGGTCGAGGTCGGCCGGCATCTGAACATCGAGCTTCTGACCAATGCCAAGCTCGAGGAATTGACGGGAGAACCCGGGCGCTTTACCGCCCGCATTCACCAGAAACCCCGCTACGTCAATCTGGACAAATGCACCAGCTGCGGGGACTGCGCCGAAGTCTGCCCTGTGGAATTGCCCAATGAATACGATCTCGGGCTCTCCACCCGCAAGGCCACGTATCAAAAGTACGGCCAGGCCATTCCCGGGGCCTACGCCATTCAGAAGGCTGACCGGGCTCCCTGCCGGCTCTCCTGTCCGGCCGGGCTCAATGTCCAGGGCTATGTCCAGATGGTGGGCCAGGGCAAATACAAAGAGGCCCTGGAAATCATCATGGACGATCTGCCCCTGCCCGGGGTCCTGGGACGCGTCTGCGTCCGGGGCTGCGAGAACAGCTGCCGCCGGATGGAGGTGGACCGGGCCGTATCCATCCGCTCCCTGAAGAGACTGGCCGCGGACAGTTTCGACCCCCGGGATATCGAGATCGCCTGCGAACCGAAAAGAAAGGAGCGGGTGGCCGTTGTCGGCTCCGGTCCGGCCGGGCTCTCCGCCGCCTACCAACTGGCCAGGAAAGGGATCCTCTCGACCATCTTTGAATCCCAGCCCAAGGCCGGGGGCATGCTCAGGACGGGCATCCCGGAGCACAGGCTGCCCAGGGACATCCTGGACCAGGAGATCGAAGTCATCAGCAACTTAGGGGTGGAGATCAGGACCAACACCCCGCTCGGCCCGGATCTGGGTGTCGACGATCTCTTTGCTCAGGGCTACAAGGCGGTCTACCTGGCCCTGGGGGCCCAGAAAGGCATCGACCTCGGCGTGCCCGGGGAACGTCTCAAAGGGGTCCGCCAGGGAGTTGATTTTCTGCGTGAGGTCAATCTTTCCGGCAAGGCCGATCTAGGGAAAAAGGTGACCATCGTGGGCGGCGGAAACGTGGCCGTGGACGTTGCCCGCTGCGCCGTGCGCCTGGGGGCCGAAGAGGTCAGTATTCTCTATCGCCGCACCCGATCCGAGATGCCGGCCCTGGCCGAAGAGGTGGAAGCGGCTGAAGAGGAAGGGGTCAACATCACCTACCTGGCAGCCCCTCAGGAGATCATCGGCCGGGACGGCCGCGTTGACGGGCTGCGCTGCATCAGAATGGAACTCGGGGAGCCCGATTCCTCTGGCAGACGCCGTCCGGTGCCCGTGCCCGGAAGCGAGTTCGAAGTGGACACCGATTGCATCTTCCCGTCCATCGGGCAGCAGCCCGATATCTCGGCCATCGAGGACACAGACGGCCTGGCCTTTTCCCGCTGGGGCACCACTGAAGTCGATCCCGTGACCTACGCCACCGGCCGGGAGGGACTCTTTGCCGGCGGGGACCTGCAGACCGGACCCTGGGTGGCCATCGGGGCCGTGGCCGCGGGCAAGGAAGCGGCCGAATCCATCCTGCGCTACCTGGACGGTCAGGACATGAAGGCCGGACGCGAAGTCCATATGGAATCGGAAAACCCCTATTACCGGCCCATCCCTCCCAACGAAGCGGTGGCTCTCCGGGCTCAGATGCCGGAGCTTCCGGTAGAGGAGCGCAGGAGCGGCTTCCGGGAAGTGGAGCAGGGGTACAGTGAAGAGGCCGGTCATGAGGAAGCCCTGCGCTGCCTGAACTGCAGTTTCTGCTGCGACTGCTACCAGTGCGTGGACGCCTGCCAGGCCGGGGCCATAGAACATGAGCAGCAGCCCAGGGACCTGGAACTGGAAGTGGGATCGGTCATCCTCAGCCCGGGGACAGACGGCTTTGATCCGGCCCGCATGGCCGAATTTTATTCCTACAAGTCGCATCCCAACGTCATGACCAGCCTGGAATTCGAGCGGATCCTCTCCGCCTCCGGACCGACTATGGGCCACCTGGTGCGCCTCTCCGACCACCAGGAGCCGAAGAAGATCGCCTGGCTGCAGTGCGTCGGCTCCAGGGACACCAATCACTGCGCCAACGGCTACTGCTCCTCGGTCTGCTGCATGTACGCCGTCAAAGAGGCCATGATCGCCAAGGAACACGCCGGCCAGGACCTGGAATGCTCCATTTTCAACATGGACATCCGGACCTTTGGCAAGGACTACGAACGTTACTACGATCGGGCCAGAAACGAGGCCGGGGTGCGTTTCGTCAAATCCAGGGTCCACACCATCGATCCGGTCCCGGGCAGCGACGAACTGCTCCTTAAATATGTGGACGAATCCGGACAGATGCAGGAGGAGGCCTTCGATCTGGTCGTTCTCTCCATTGGGCTGGAGACCTCCAGATCCGCTCTGGAAACCGCCAGGCGGATCGACCTGGACCTCAACCACTACAATTTCATCGAGGCCGAGCCCTTCACCCCGGTCCGGACCTCCCGACCCGGGATCTTCGCCTCGGGGACCTTCCTCGGGCCGAAGGACATCCCGGCCTCAGTGGCCGAGGCCGGGGCCGCAGCCTGCGAAGCCGCTTCGTTTCTGACAGATTCCCGGGGGAGCATGGTTCAGGAGAAGATCTTTCCCGAGGAACGGGACGTCCTTGACCAGGAGGTCAGGATCGGGGTCTTTGTCTGCAACTGCGGTTCGAACATCGGCGGAGTGGCCGATGTGCCGGCAGTGGTCGAATACGCCCGCGGTCTGCCCCATGTGGCCCACGTCGAGGAGAACCAGTTCAGCTGCAGCCAGGACACCCAGGACAAAATGGCTCAGACCATCAAGGACCTGGGTCTGAACCGGGTGGTGGTCGCGGCCTGCACCCCCAGGACCCACGAACCGCTCTTTCAGGAGACCATCCGCGAGACCGGCCTGAACCCCTATCTCTTCGAGATGGCCAACATCCGCAATCAGTGCACCTGGGTGCACAGCAAGGAGAAGGACGAAGCCACGGCCAAGGCCAAAGACCTGGTCCACATGTCCGTGGCCAGGGCCGCCCTGCTCCAGCCCCTGGAGCGGCCGACCATCGGGGTCAACAACACGGCCCTGGTCGTGGGCGGCGGAATGGCCGGCATGACCGCGGCCCTGAGTCTGGCCGATCAAGGCTTTCAGACCAGCCTGGTGGAGCAGAGCGATCAGCTGGGGGGCCAGGCCCTGAACCTGAGAAAGACCTGGAACGGCCGTTCCGTGCCGGAAGAGTTACAGGCCATGATCCAACGGGTTAAAAAGCATGACGGGATCGATGTCTACACCAGCAGCAGCATCACTGAGGCGGCCGGTTTCGTGGGCAATTTCAGCACCACCATTTCCACGGACGGCGGCACGAAAAAGGACATCGACCACGGCGCCGTAATCCTGGCCGTGGGGGCCGAGGAATACACACCGCAGGAGTACCTCTACAATCAGGACGACCGGGTCCTGACCCACCTCGACCTGGACCGCTGCCTCACGCAAGACGACGAACGTCTGAAACAGGCCAAGACCGCGGTCTTTATCCAGTGCGTGGGCTCCCGGGAGCCGGAGCGACCCTACTGTTCCAAGGTCTGCTGCACGCACAGCGTCAAGTCGGCCCTGACCCTGAAGGAAATCAATCCGGAGATGAACATCATGATTCTCTACCGGGACATTCGGACCTACGGCCAGCGGGAGGATCTCTACAGGGAGGCCAGGGAAAAGGGCATCATCTTCATCCGCTATGAACCGGAGAACAAACCCGAGGTGGTCAAGGGGGATTCGTCCCTTGTCGTCAAGACCATGGACCACATCCTGCAGCAGGAACTGGAGATCGAAACCGACCTGCTGGTGCTGGCTTCGGCCGTGGTTCCCCGGGACAACGAGCTCCTGGCCCAGTTGTACAAGCTTTCCTTGAACGAAGACAAGTTCTTCATGGAGGCCCACCCCAAGCTGCGGCCGGTGGAATTCGCCACCGAGGGCATCTTTCTGGCCGGCCTGGCCCACTACCCCAAACCCATCGAGGAGACCGTGGCCCAGGCCAAGGCGGCCGCGTCCAAAGCAGCGGTGGTGCTTTCCCAGAAGGAGATCGCCGTGGAAGGGGTGGTCTCCAGGATCGACGAGATCTTCTGCCGGGGCTGCGGCCAGTGCGTCGAGGCCTGCCCTTACAGCGCCGTGGAACTGATCGAGCGGGAAGGAGAAGAGAGAACCGTGACCGTGGCCCATGTCCAGCCTGCCCTGTGCAAGGGATGCGGGGCCTGCTCCGTGGCCTGCCCCACCGGGGCGGCCGGCATCAAGCACTTCGAGGACGAGAAGGTCATGTGCATGGTGGAGGCGGCGTTGGGGTAACGCGGAGCGAGGAAGAAACGCGGAGCTCGGAGTTCGGAGCTCGGAGCTCGGAACGCGGAGCGAGGAACGCGGAAGAAACGTGGAGCTCGGAGCTCGGAACGATAGATAGAAGTCAGAGGTCAGCCCAGCCTCTGGTCGCAGACGCCCAGTTTGATCAATAAAGAAACTTTGAGTCACCTCCTCCGTCATTCCGGCGAAGGCCGGAATCCAGGAGAAGGTGTACAGAAAGTGGATAAGTAGCCTGTCGTATACATTGCCAGTCTGGAAACTGCCAATGATTGAAAGTGGTAACCCTGCTTGGAAGGACTTACATCATAGCATCGTCTGACTGGATTCCGGCCTGCGCCGGAATGACGGACAAGAGGATGAGGCGACTGAAGAACTGAAAGTACTCAAAAACCGGATGAACCTAAATTCTTAAAAGGGACCGTATGAATCAAGAATTCAAACCGAGCCTGATCACCTTTGCCTGCAACTGGTGCGCCTATTCCGCAGCCGATCTTGCGGGGGTCAGCCGCTTCCAGTACCCGCCGAACATGCGCATCGTGCGCGTCATGTGCTCCGGCCGGATCAACCCCAACTTCATTCTCAAGGCCTTCGAGCAGGGGGCCGACGGGGTCCTGGTGGCAGGCTGACACATCGGGGACTGCCATTACCTGGACGGTAATGTCAAAGCGGAGAAGATGTTCAACGATACCATGGAACTGGTAAAACTCGTGGGAATCGATCCGGCCAGGCTTCGCCTGGAATGGATCTCCTCTGCCGAGGGCACCAAATTCGCGGAAGTGGCCAGAGAGTTCACCGAACGACTCAAGTCTCTGGGGCCTTCGGCCCTCAAGAAGGCAGCCTGATCCGATTTTGAGAAACCGAGTTGCAGACCTTTTGAACATGATCAATTATACGTCTGGTAAGGAAACTTTGATTGAGGCATTTGCCAACTCGGCTTCTCAAAATCGGATATAGACTTCTGATTTCAGGATCAAGGCAGCTATTTAAATTGTCAATTTCTTAACCTTGAACGGTGAACCTGGAACCTTTTGGTTTGCGGGCGAAACCCGCTATAAGTTAGGTGTTTGATAAAAGATTATAATACAAATCCTATACGGCTTACCCGAAATACAATAATCGATACCTGAAAATCGCAGATAGATTTTCAGGTACAGGTAAAGGAGTTGAGATGAGCAAGGATATCCTGGTCATCGGCGGCGGCATCGGCGGGATTCAGTCTTCCCTGGACCTCGCGGAAATGGGCTACAAGGTCCATCTGGTGGAACAGCTGCCCAGCATCGGGGGCAAGATGGCCCAGCTGGACAAGACCTTTCCCACCAACGACTGCGCCATCTGAATCCTTTCGCCCAAGATGCTGGATGTCGGTCGACATCCCAATATTGAACTAAGAGCCTTCACCGAAGTGGACAAAGTCGAAGGCGAATCAGGCGACTTCAAGGTCACCCTGCGCAAGAAGGCCCGTTATGTGGACGAAGCCAAGTGCACCGGCTGCGGGGCCTGCGTGGAGAAATGCCCCACCCTGGTCCCGGACGCCTTCAACGAAGGTCTCGGCAACCGAAAGGCCATTTACAGCTGGTTCGCCCAGGGCATCCCTTCGACCCACACCATCGACCCCGGCTACTGCCGGGTGTTCAACGGCAAGAAGTGCGGTGTCTGCCAGAAGACCTGCCAGGCCGAGGCTATTGATTTCGAGCAAAAAGACCAGCTTCTGGAGCTGGACATCGGGGCCATCGTCGTGGCCACGGGTTACGATGTCTTCGATCCCTCCAGGATACCGGAATACCGCTACAACGAACTGGACAACGTGGTTACGGCCATCGAATTCGAACGACTCCTCTCCGCCAGCGGACCGACTTCCGGCCACCTGGACCGGCCTTCGGACCGGGCTGTGATCGCCGAGATCGAAGACTTGAAAAAACAGGTCAAAAAGGGGTCCCGGCTTCTGGCCAATCAGGAAAAGAAGTACGAGGAAAAGAGCCCGGATTTTTACGCCAAGTACAAGGCCGGTGAGTACCCCGAAGACAAGGAGCGCCAGAAATGGGCCGGACAGTACGCGGAGCAGCTAAGGCTGCAGGAGCGCCTCGATGCCCTGGAGAAAAAAGCAGCCGGTTTCAAGACCGCCAAGAAGCTGGCCTTCATCCAGTGCGTCGGCTCCCGGGACCATCGCTTCTACCCATTTTGCTCCGGCTACTGCTGCATGCACTCCATCAAGGAGGCCATCATCGCCCACGAGCACGACCCGGAAACACAGACCACCATCTACGGCATGGATATCAGGGCCGTGGGCAAGGGCTTTGAAGAGTACAAGGTCCGCGGGGGAAACAGTTCCAACATCAGCTACCAGCGGGCCAGGATCGCGGAAATCAACCAAGACAAAGAGCACAACCCCGTTCTGGTCTACGAGGACACCCGGGCCAGGAAAATCAGGCGGGAGAAATTCGACCTGGTCGTCCTGGCCACGGCCTGCGCTCCCAACCGGGGCAACAAGGAACTGGCCGAAAAGCTGGGTATTGATCTCAGCCGGTACGGCTTTTTCCAGACCTCCCGGGTCAACCCCATCGATGCCACCAGGCCCGGGATCTTTGTCTGCGGCTGCGCCCACAGCCCCATCGACATCCCGGAATCCGTGGCCCAGGCCAGCAGCGCCGCGGCCAGGGCGGTGCAGTCTCTGCGCACCCTGGAACGGGAAGAGAAACAAAAAGAGGTGGGGAAAGCCTCATAAGAGAGAGTTCAGGTGTCAGATTTGCCTCTGGCAAATCTGACATATAATTAATTAATTTATATGAGAATATTTAGTCAGGCTGTTATGTAATTGGGTTGAAGCTTATAATTGCCAGTTTGATCGAGGCAGAAACTTAATGCTTACTGAATAACCCAGTTCTTGGCAGAGAGATTCTTCGTTCGCGGACTCACTCAGAATGACACTATTGAGCGTTTACCTTTGCTTGTCATTCTGAACAAGTCTGCGAGTGAAGAATCCCTTTTCTTCAGTAGGCCTGTTTTTTTTGAAAACAAATGAAGTTTCATATGAGGAAAGAAAAGATACACAATATCAATGCCTTAATATCTGACACCTGACACCTGAAACCTCGATTTTCAAACAATTCAAAATAAAATGTCCAGAAATTCATACAAATTTCATCTCACTGGAAAGAGTTCTGTACTTACCCCAGCAGGTGCTCGTATTTCCCCTTTTTTTGCTTGAAGCGGTGTTTTTTCGAATCGCTGAGCTTCTCGATGTCGAAGCGGCATTCATCCCGGGAAAAGTTCACAAAGTCGTAGATCCGGGTCAATTTGATGGCCTCCTTGGGGCAGGCCTCCTGGCAGAAGCCGCAGAAGATGCATCTCGATTCGTCGATTTCGAATTCTTTTGGATAGCGGATGCCGCCTTCCTCTTCATAGGGGGTGACGTCGATGCACCTGGCCGGACAGATGGAGGCGCAGAGTCCGCAGGCAACGCATTTCAGCTCCCCCTCTTCGTTTCTGGTCAGTTCGTGCAGGCCGCGCCAGCGTTGGCTGACCTCGCGCTTCTGGTCCGGATACTGAATGGTCTTGGGCTTGCTCCAGAATTTCTTCATGGTGTGGGCCAGACCCTTGAGCAGGGGGCGGACGTACTTTTCCTTCTCGCCCTGCCGTTTCCTGACGTTGATGATGTCTTTATCTTTCATGGTTATTCGTTCGTGGTTTTTGGTATTGAGATCCTTCTTTTGTACTGAAAAATTAATCCATTAGATCCTGCATTGCAGGATTAGACAACGGCCATCACAAACCCCGTTACCAGGACGTTGACAATGGCCAGGGGCAGGAGGAACTTCCATTCCAGCTTCATGACGAAGTCCCAGCGCAACCGGGGAAAGGTGGCCCGCTGCCAGATACAGAAAAAAATCACGGCAAAGGTCTTTAGAAAGAACCAGATCACCCCGGGAAGAAGCGGACCGTGCCAGCCGCCGAGAAAAAGGGTGGTCACCAGGCAGCCGAAGATGAAGAGATGGGTGTATTCGCCGAAAAAGAACAGGGCGAATTTCATGCTGCTGTATTCCACATTGTAGCCGGTGCAGAGTTCGGCCTCGGCTTCGGGCATGTCAAAGGGGGTCCGGTTGAGTTCGGCCAGTCCGCTGATGATGAAAATCAGCAGGGCCACCGGGGCCTTGAAGATGTTCCAGACTCCGGCCTGGGAATGGACGATCTCCACCAGGCTCAGGGAACCGGAGACGAGGACCACGCAGATCACGGCAAAGGCCATGGACAATTCATAGCTGATCATCATGGCCGTGCTGCGTACCCCGCCGATGTAACCGTATTTGTTGCCCGAGGACCAGCCGCCGAGCATGTTTCCATAGGAACCCAGGGTGGAAATGCCGAGAACGAAAAGAATGCCGATGTCCGGGTTGGACAGGTAGAGGGTGTATTCCCGGCCGAAGAGGGTAACGGTGTCTCCAAAGGGGATGACCGCCAGAAGCAGCATGGGGGCGGCAATGCTGACGATGGGCGCGATAATGAATACTTTTTTGTCTGCATTGGCCGGGATGACCTCCTCCTTCATGAAAGCCTTGATCCCGTCGGCGATGGGCTGCAGGATTCCCCAGTACCCGACCCTGTTCGGGCCGTGCCTTAGCTGGACGTAGCCCATCAGTTTGCGCTCGGCCAGGGTCAGATAGGCCACTATTAGCATGCACACGCTGACCACGAGGATGGTCTTGACCGCGAGTCCCATCAAAAAAACAGACATGAAGGTAGCTCCTTTACCGATTCACTGTGCCCTTCTTGGTTTCAGTGCCCTCGTTCTAAGGCTCGTTGCCTTTGATGGAGCACTTCGCAGTGAATCGGTATATGGATATTATTAATTTTATTTAGCTATAATAAAAGCTTAAGTTTCTTTTTCGATCAAACTGGGCGTCTGCGGCCAGCTGCCGTGCTGACTACGGATATCCGTCCACCGCCTTCCCAACTCCGCGTTTCTTCCTCGTTCCCCGCTCCGAGTTCCGAGCTCCGAGTTTTTTCCTATCTCTTCGCTCCCCGCTCCGAGTTCCGAGCTCCGAGTTTTTTCCTAGCTCTTCGCTCCGCGCTCCGAGTTCCGAGCTCCGCGTTTCTTCCTCGCTTCCTACTCCTCACTCAGCTTGGCAAAGACGGCCCGCCTTTCCTTGAAGCCTTCCGTGTACAGCCTGGGGGTGCCGGGATGCTGCGGCGTGGGACAGGGCCAGGCCAGGCCCCCCTTCTCGAGGCGCGGGTAGCGGATTCCGGCCAGAAGCGGGGTGACCCTGGCGATTTCCTCCATGACGGCCGCAGATGAGGGAAAGTCCATGGGATATCCCATTCTCCGGGCCAGATCCATGATGATCCGTTGATCCTCCCGGGCTTCTCCGGGCGGTTTCAGCCCCTTGCGCACCCGCTGCAGGAGGCGTTCGGCATTGGTCACGGTACCTTCCTTTTCACCGAAACAGGCTCCTGGAAGGACCACATCCGCCTTGAGGGCCGTTTCCGTCAGGAAGATGTCCTGGACCACCAGGAAGGAGAGCTTGCGCAGGGCCTGTTCGATATCTTTGCGCTGGGACTCCTGCTCTTGGTCCACATCCAGTGGATTGTCGCCTATGATGTACAGGCTTCTCAGCTTTCCGGCCGAGGCCCGCTCGAACATTTCCGGACGGTGAAGTCCCGGGGTGTCGGGCAGCCTCTTTACATCCCAGGTGTGCATGAGTTTCTGCCGGATTTCTTTGCCGGTGACGTCCTGGTATCCGGGGAAAAGGCCGGGCAGGGCTCCGAGATCACAGAGCCCCTGTTCATTGCC
>JAIPER010000086.1 GCA_021737115.1 Desulfohalobiaceae bacterium | reverse complement strand
CCGGGTGAACCTCCCGGAGGCACTTTCAGCGGTCAAAGAGATCTCCAGGAAGTACGACCTGCCCATTGCCAATGTCTTTCACGCCGGGGACGGCAACCTCCACCCGCTGATCCTGTTTGACGAGCGGGACAAGGAAGAGCTCAGCCGGGTGCACAAGGCCGGCAGTGAGATCATGAGGGCCTGCGCCGATCTCGGGGGGACCATCAGTGGGGAGCACGGTATCGGCGCGGAAAAAATGAAGGAGATGTCCTTTATTTTCTCCGATCAGGATCTGGAGGTGATGCGCGGCATCAAAAAGGCTGTGGATCCGAAGAATCTGTGCAATCCCGGCAAGATGGTGCCCCAGGCAGCCTGAAATCCGGTTTACCCCCGGAGAAATCCTGGGGAGGCAAACCGGATATGTGACAATCATACAAAAAGGAGGGTGTGCCCGTGCCCGCAACAGAGATGACTGCTCCGGTTGAGGCCGCTTTGCAGGAACTGGACAAACTGGGAATCGCTTACAAGGATGTAGAAAAACCGGATTCGGTGGAATCGCTTCAATCTGTCATGGAGCGGGCCTCCAGAGAGGGACTGAAGGTCCTGCCTCTTGGCGGGGGGACGAGTCTTGGAGCCGCCAATCTGCCGCAGCGAGTGGATATTGTCCTGGATATGACCAGGATGGACAAGGTAATCCATTTCGACCCCAAGAATTTGAACCTGAATGTGCAGGCCGGTTTGAACATCCAGGCCGTTAACCAGTATCTGGCTGAGCAGGATCGGGGTTTCTTCCTGCCCCTGGATCCGCTTCTCTCCGAGCGGGCAACCATAGGCGGGACCTATGCCTCCAATTCCAGCGGTCCCTGGAGACAATTCTACGGAAGCGTCCGCGATCTGACTCTGGGTGCGGGAGCCCTGGATGCCGGCGGCCATGAGGTCAAGTTCGGCGGGGTAACTGTCAAAAACGTTTCCGGATACGATTTGACCAAGTTTTTCATCGGATCGGCCGGCAGCCTCTGTCTCATTACCCGGGTCTCGTTTCGCATCCTGCCGCTGCCGGATGCCTTTTCCGCCTGTGAAGTCCTGCTCAAAGACGAGGAAAAGGCAGCGCAGCTGCTCTCGGATGTCCGGTCTTCTGTGCTTGTGCCGTCCGCCCTTGTTGCCGTCAGAGAAAAAAAATCCCCGGATGTGCGGATCATAGCCGGTTTTGAGGGTCATCCCCGGGCCGTGGAACGTCAGAATAGGGAGTTGTCAAAAATTGGAGATGGATACGGGGGCAGTTCCCAGGTGGAAATGGGACGGAAAAAACTGCAGGCCAAAATCGGGCAGGCTTTCAACCCCGACCTTTCTGCGGAAAAAACAGCCATATTCAAGGTGTCGGTACCCATCTCCAAGGGGGCGCAAACTTTAGGTTCGATCCGGCAAAAGGCAAAAGATCAGGGAATGGAGGCCAAACTCGTCCTCCTGGCCGGCAACGGAGTATTGTATGTCCATCTGGATTACGCAGATGAGGCCGCCTTGAGCTCTTTTGTAGAGTTTGTAAAGGATGCGGCCAGAAAACAGCAGGGTCACGCGGTCCCGATCCAGGTCCCTTACAGCGTTCTCAGCAGTTGGGGGCAAAGGGGCGACTCCGTGGTTGACCGCCATGTCCTGCAACCCATCAAGAACACATTTGACCCTGCAGGGATTCTCCTGCCCTTGAATGCATGAACTTCAGAATTCTTTTTTGAGAACTATAATTTGTAAAAAATTTGAACATCTTATTGTTAATTCAGAGCTCTGTGCCGTTTTCTAAAATTTGGAACATTATTTCGACAAGTGTCTCTTTTTGGGTAAATTCGAAGCACGAAATTCGAATTTCGAGATTATGTCCAGTTTTGAAGTCAAGACAATCATTTTAAGCAGTTAACTGTCAATACAGGAAAGGACATACGAAGTCTGATCTTCCATATTATCCGCCTGAAGGAACTGGGGGTATTATCTATGAGTGAAGAGCTGCAAACCGTCTATGATGAAAGCGCCCGCTGCAACAAATGCGGATTCTGTCAGGCGGTCTGTCCGATATTCGACATTACCAAGGACGAACGCTCAGTGGCCCGGGGGCACAACGCCCTGGTCCGAAAGCTGATCGAAGGGGATTTGGAATTGGACCCGGAATTCAAGGATCCCCTCTACGAGTGCCTGCTCTGTAAAGCCTGTGTGGAAAACTGCTTCCCCGGCGTCTTGACCAATAAGATCGTGGTCAAGGGGCGCTCTGAATACATGCAGCAGGTGGGCGAGCCCAGGATGATGCATTTTTTGTTTCACAAGCTCCTGCCGGATCAGAAAAAGATGGCCAAGTACATCCGCTTTCTGGCCTTCGGCAAAAATGCGGGCATGAGCAAAATGGCCAGGTCCCTGGGGATCTTGAAATGGTTTCGCCGTGATCTGGACAAGGCTGAAAACATCGTGGAGAAGATGCCCACCCGGTTTTTCCGGGATCGGGTCGACTCCCTGCAGTTGCTTCCGGAAAAGCCGGTTACGAAAATCGCCTATTTTGTGGGCTGCGGCTTCAATTTCGTCCTGCCCCATTGCAGCGAAGCCACCCTGGAGGTCCTGGTCGGGCACGGCGCCGAGGTGGTGGTGCCGGAGCACGGCTGCTGCGGCCTGCCGGCCTATGTCTATGGAGACCTGGAAGCGGCCCGAAAGATGGCCAGGAAAAACATCGAGACCTTCGAGGGCCTGGACGCTGACCTGATCCTCACCGAATGCGCGAGCTGCTCTTCGTTTCTCAAGGAGTATCCCGAGGTCCTGGAGGGCGATCCCGGCTGGGTGGAGCGGGCCGAGACACTTATTAAGCGGGTCAAAGGATTCAGCGAATATCTGCACGACAAGCTCCCTGACCAGGAGCAGGATCCGGGAGAATCGGTCAAGGTCACCTATCACGACCCCTGCCACATGTGCCGCTATCAGGATCTGAAGAAGGAACCCCGGGAGCTGCTGCAAAAGATCCCCGGGGTCGAAATGGTGGAGCTTGCGGAATCGGACCGCTGCTGCGGCGCGGCCGGGAGCTACAACGTCCTGCACTATGATCAGTCCATGCGCGTCCTGGATCGGAAGATGGACAATCTCAAAAAGACCGGGGCCGAAGTCTTGACCACGGAATGCCCCTCCTGTTGCATCCAACTCGGGTATGGCGTGCGCCGGGCCGGACTTCAGGTCCGGGTTGTGCACATCAGCGAACTGGTTCGCGAGAAGTGCCGCACGGTACGTGCAGCCGGCCCATGATCCCGCCCGGGTACAGTGAAAAGTCTGAAGCCTGGCCTGCTCGGCTGTAATATTGATTGAATACGGTCGCTGCTTGCCGGCAAAGGGCCTGAAACCGATTATCCGCCGCTTTTCTTGACTGCATAGCCCAGGTCTTTCAGTTCGGTCAGCACGAGGTCCCGGTGGTCGCCCTGGATTTCAATGGCTCTGTTCTTGATGGTTCCTCCTGAGCCGCACTTCTTCTTCAAACGTTGGCCAAGGGCTTTCAAGTCCGCTTCACTCAGGGGGAGTCCGCTGACCACGGTCACCCCCTTTCCTTTGCGCCCTTTGGTCTCTCTGCTTATCCTGACCGCATCCCTTCCCTGGCTAGAATCTGCTTTTGGGCTGCATCCACAGCGGTCAACCGGGTGTCCGCATTTAGAACACAACCTGCCTTTTTCGGTGGAATATACTGGAGTTGGCGGTTTTTGTTTCATAAGCTGCTTTTTACTTAGACTAATCTTTTCAAAACGAGTCTATCAGCCACCCGAATTCTGTCAATCCGGTTTTGTTATCCTCAGGCCGCCACTTCAGAGCTCTTTCCAGTGAGCTGAAATTTGTACGAATTTTTGGACACTTTAGTGTGACTTATCTGTACCTTGAGGTTTCAATCCAGATCATTGGTAACTATCCATGCTCTTACATATCATACTGAAATATTATGCATTCTAGTTCCCCTCCCTGGCCAGGGAGGGGACAGGGGAGGGTCGGCCAAAGCGGCCGGTATGTCACAGTAGCGGCCGAAATTACTAACCAAACTTTATGGATTTTCATAAAAAGCACCCTTGCTGAAGAAAAGGGATTCTTCGCTCGCGGACTCGCTCAGAATGACAGAGAAATAATAGCTCGTGTAATACTCCATCGTCATTTTTTCGAAGTTTCTGCCTCGATCAAACTGGCAATTATGGCCTTCAACCCAATTACATAATAGCCTGGCTAAATATTCTCATATAAATTAATTAATTAAATGTCAGCCCTGCCAGAGGCAGGGCTGACACCTGTAACTTGTGAAATGTCCAATTTTGAAGTCAAATCAATCATTTTAAGCAGTTAACTCTCATAATTGGTACAGTTATACGAAGTCTGCACTTTGGATGTGATCCGGTCTTGTGGGTTAAAGATTTTCAAATGGATGACCGATACTAGCTTAAAGCGGGCTGCGTCCGCAACCCAAAGGTTCCAGGTTCACGGCCTCCGGCTCGTAGAGAGCGAGCCTACGCCTCGGAGAGTTCAAGGTTAAGAAAAAGAACAAGGCCCTCTGATTTAGGGCTTCAACTCCTTTGAGGCAACACACTTTCATGTTTTCTATGTCAGGAATTCTATAGTGCCCGGAAAAACAGACGTATCCAACTTGACTTTTTTGCTGCAAGGAGATGCTATGGAGTCGAACAGGAAGACGACAATCGACCTTAACGGTCTGGAGGTAGAAATTTCATCGGATAACAGGACCTTGAAAAGTTGGGGCGAGGAAGAAGCCACATTGCGGAGGAGTTTTCGAGTTCCTGTGGACCAGGATGATAGGGTACAGCTCAAAATACAGTCAGAGCCCTTTCAGATTTCGAATGTGTCCGAGGGGGGACTCCAGGTCCTCTTGCAGCAGGATGATCTCTTTTTTACAGGGCAAATCCTGGACCCTGTGGACATCTTTTTTCCGGAGACCTCACTGCGGCTGAAAGGAAAAGTGACCTATGTGGACCAGATTGATGTCGACCGGTATGCCCTGGGACTGGAACTTATTTTTTAGAGCCGGGAAGATCAGGAGGAATTCAAGCGTCAGCACTCGGCCAGGCGAAGGGAGTTCCTCGGAAAATAACCAGGTTTATCCATAAAAGCAGGAAAGAATGATTCATGACCAAGGGCAGGGAAAACAAACAGGCAGATATCCTTGACGAGCTTTTTCAGGAAAACGAGAACCAGGACGATGATCCAAGACTCACAGAACTTTTGCAGTTTATTGAGAACATGGGGGAATCGTTTTGCATTCCGGAAAACGAGGCCAAGACGTCTCGGAAGAAACAGGGGAGAAAGGGCAAACCGAAAAAAAGAAGCAGTTCGTATCTCTCGCCGGAAAATTTCAAGGCCCTGGATCAGGCCAAGGCAGAATGCCGCAGGCTTTTGAAGAAGCACAGGGAGAATATGATATCAAAATCGAGAATTACTGAAATTTCACTGGAAATTATGTTGAAGGATTTTGAGATCAATAAGGAGAAGAGCCTCCTGGCGCAAAAGTTGCGAAAGAACAAGCCTGATGGGGAAAAGGGTTGAGATTGAGGGCATCTTTCGTCCCATGAAGGGTCCGGGCTCGAGCCGGGATGTCGTTCGTTTTCATAAGGAGCTGGAAGAATGATTATTGTCTGTTCCAATTGTCAAAAGAATCACAACATCGATGAAAGCAAGATTCCCGATCAGCCGGTTCGAATCAAGTGCAAAACCTGCGGCCATAGTTTCAGGTTCGACAAATCCAGTCCCGGAAGCGATGACAAACCAGGCGGGGCCAAGCCCGTGGTCAGAAGGATCGGGGTTTGCCTGAGCAAGGGGGGAGTGGGCAAGACGACGACAGCCGTCAATGTGGCGGCCGGTTTGTCCCTGGCCGGCTAGAGGGTCTTGCTCATCGATACCGACACCCAGGGGCAGTCGGCCTATATGCTGGGGGTCAAGCCGGTGGGAGGGCTGGCCGAGCTCTTGACAAAGGAGTTGAGCCTGGACGAAGCCCTGTTCAAGGCCAGAGAAAACTTGTGGATTTTAGCCGGAGGCAAATCCCTGGCCGGAGTGAAGCGCTTGATAAACCGCAAAGATTTTGGCGGGGAGCTGACCCTTTCCGAAAGCCTGAGCGAAATAGACGCGGACTATGATTATGTGGTCGTGGACACCTCCCCGGGCTGGGACCCGTTGACCGTGAATGTGCTCTTTTACGTCCGGGAACTGCTTCTCCCGGTTTCTCTGGAAGTCATGTCCCTGCAGGCCCTGGGCTCGTTTTTCAAGAGCGTGGCCTCCATTAAGAAATACCGTTCTGAGCTCAAGATCAAATACATCGTTCCGAATTTTATGGACCTCAGGGTGAGGAAAAAATCAGAAACCATCCTGGAGAAACTGGAAGCCCTCTACAAAGATACGGTCTGTGCTCCGATTCGGTACAACAATGTCCTGTCTCAGGCCCCGATGTATGGGAAGACTATTTTTGAATACGCGCCAGGGGCCAAAGGAGCCTTGGATTACAAGGAACTGGTCCGCAAAATAACCGGGCAACAGGATCTGTTTCAATAAGATATACTGATCCAATTTTGGTTTTTACAACAAAGGTTGGCGACACCAAGGGCCCAGCCCCGAATTTCACAAAAAGCTAAGTTGGATCAGTATACCGCATTGATCCACCGGACCTCGGGTCCTGTGGATCAATGCGGTATCAAAAACCCGGGAGCTTGAATTTCATGGTCACTTCTCCGGTTTCCCGGTCGAGGCTGAGCAGCTGCTCCTGATCGTCCCCGGGAGTCAATTTCTGTCCGGTGGCCATCTCCAGAAGGCCGCTGATAAAGGACATGCCCGTGTTTAAGACCTCTTCCATCTTTTCCGGAGACTGATGCGCAAACGATGAGGATGCTTCTCGGGAATCTTCGGATCCTTTGCTCCGGTTTTCAGCCGGGGTCTGATCGGCAACAGGGGGCTCCACGGTTTCTTCGGCAACCACGTCCAGGCCCGGGGGTTCTTCCTGCAGGACCCGGGGGTTCAGGTAGTGGGGTGTGTCTTCGGGTATGTCTTCGCTCTGCCTGGGCTCAGATGCCGGCGAATCCTCCGGCTCCTGCCCCATCATCTCCCTGAGACGATTTAACATTTCGTTTCGCTTTTCCCTGGAAAACTCCACCGAATCGACGGTGCCGTCGAACACTCCCTGAAAGAGTTCGGTTTTCAAATGGATCCCGGCCAGGATCTTTTCCTCAATGCTGTCTTTGCAGACCAGATTGATGACATTCACGCTTTTGCTGGCCTGACCGATGCGGTTCACCCGGCCGATCCGCTGGTTCATCCGGGCCGGATTCCAGGGGAGTTCGAAGTTGATCACGCAGTCCGCCGCCTGGAGGTTCAAGCCCGTGCCTCCGGAATCGGTTGACAGAAAGACCTTGCACTCGGGGTTTTCCGAGAACTCGTCGATCAGGGCCTGACGTTTTTTGACCGGGATCTTGCCGCTTAATTCGACAAAGGGGATGCCGGCCCGGGACAGTTGCTTGCCGATCAAAAAAGTCATGGTGGTCCACTCGCTGAAGATGACCACCTTGCGGCCATTCTGCAGGACCAGTTCATCCAGGATGTTTTCCAGTTCCTGGAGCTTGGGCGATATATTGCTCTTGCGGTCGATGAGGTAGGTCGAATCGCAGACCCTCCGCATCTGAACCAGAAGTTCCTGGATTCGGCGGACGTCCATGGGAGTCAGAAATTTTTTGTTCAACAGAGGCAGAAGGGACTGCAGGAAACCGTTGTGGATTTTGGCCTGTTCGTGGGTCAGGTCTAGGTAATAGGTGTTCACGAGTTCATCCGGCAGGTCGGAGAGGACCTCTTCCTTGCGCCTGCGGATGACGATGGATTTGAGCTTGTCGTGCAGGGAGTCCAGGTTGCGGTAGCCGATGATCTTGTCCTTCTTGTCCCGGCTGAGCATGAAATGTTCGGCGGCAAAGCGCCACAAGGGGGAGAGCATCTCCGGATCCAGGAACTGGACGATGGAGTAGACGTCTTCGAGCTTGTTTTCAAGCGGGGTGCCTGTCAGGACCAGGGCGTGCTTCCTGGGAAGGCTCTTGACCGCGTCCGCGGTTTTGGTGGCGAAGTTCTTGATGCGCTGAGCCTCGTCAAGGATGATCAGATCGGGTTTGAATCCGGAGAGGATGGTCACGTCCCGGAGCACGGCTTCATAATTGGTGATTTTGAAAAGAGCATGATCCTGTTCATAGGTTTCGCGCCTCTGCCCGGGACTGCCGGCCACGATGGCCGCCTGTTCCGTGGTGAATTTTTCGATTTCCCGTTTCCACTGCTCCTTGAGTGAGGCCAGGGTGACGACCAGCACCTTGTCAAAGCCGAAGAGGTCTTTCTTGAGGACGGCCAGGGCAATGGCCTGCAGGGTCTTTCCCAGCCCCATCTCGTCGCCGATCAGGGCCGCTTTTTTATAGAGGCCGAACCTGATACCTTCCTGCTGATAGGGGTAGAGCTCGGTCTTCAAAAAATCAAGCGGAGGCAGTTCCCGGCCTTCCAGGCTCTGCACCTCCTGATCCAGGAAACGGGACTCCACCCGGCGCAGGGTCTCTTCTGAAATGCGGACCTGTTTTTGATTCTGGACCTGCCGGAGCAAGGACGGAAAACTACTCAGATCCTGGCTGCGAAACAGGCCGTCCCCTGCAAAGAACTCCTGGATGGCCTTCAGCAGTTCATGGCCGACCAGGTCTGTCTGTTCGAAAAAGACCCTTGGCCGATCGGCGGCGGAATCCCAGAAGATGTCCACGAAGGGGAACCGTTCTGTCTTGACCCGCTGCTTAAAGTCCTTACGTTTCCTGATGTGATCGGCGAGGAAGATGAGGTGTTTGCAGGTCTGCAGGCAGTTGGAGTTGAAATCCGGACAGGAGCAATGGCCCTGCCCGTTTTCCGGATCGTGAAGCGAGACCACGTACTGACGGCCTTTTTCGGTTTCCAGGAGGTGCTCGCCCTTATACATTTCCCCCAGGGTGACGTCGTAGACTTCGCTTTTGGCCCTTTTTGCGCGGTCGTCCAGGGCCTTTTGCCGAATTTCCTCGGGGGTCAGACACTTCTCGGCAGGGCCATCCCGGCCGGGGGTTTTTTCCTTCCAGCCCTGGATCCTGTCCAGAGCGTCGAACATGACCGCCACGACATGCTTGCAGCCCGGGCCGGGGTAGGGGCAGTCGCACTCGTATTCAAGGCCGTCCCCGTTGATCCCTATGGTTGTGGTGTAATCCCCGTAGTTGCCGTCGATGTCGTAGACGAAGCAGGCCTGTTCCGGATCAGCCTCCCGGCACATGTAGGACCCGCACTCGAAAATCTTCCGGCCCCTGGAGAAAATTACGGCTGAATCCGCGACTCGGCTGCGGATATAGTCCTGATCAAATGAAAACATAATCTGACTCCAAATAGTTAGGGACTGTGCCTGGCATTTTCAGTGTATGGTTTGGTTTTTGCGAATTGCTTAGAAACTTGCCATTTTCAAAATATATGCGGATAGCCTCAAGCTGGATATGTCTGTATCAAAATCTTGCGGAATTGTCGAATTGACCCACCTCATTTTTTGAGATATAATATGTTTTATGAAACATCTCAAGGGCTTAAAAGAATATCTCGGTCAGCACTACGAGGAAGCGGTCCTGGATCAGGCCCAGGCCTCGGGCCGGGAATGGGTCTTCCATCTGCACGGGGATCGCAGCATCGTTTCAGCGGATTTTAAAAACGGTCAGTATGAGCTGATTTTCGGGAACAGCGGGCCGCAGCCGGAGAGCGTTCACAAGACCGAGGTCAAGTTCTTCTACCCGCAGGAGCAGGAGGCCGCAGTGGCCAAATCCCTCAAGCTGGACAAAACGGTTCGGGCCAAGGGGTTGGGACCTCTCTATTACACCAGAGACCGCTGCTTCGTGAAAAACAAGTCCCTGTATCCCCTGATGCTGGACCGGGAGGTGGTCCTGGTGACGCTTCTGGAGGGCGAAATACTGCGGGGCCTGATCTCCGGGTTCAACCGCTACGAGATCAGCCTGCATCTCAAGGGCGGGGTGCCGGTGACCCTCCTGCGGCACGCCATCTATGCCTTTGTCAACAAGAAGGGCCGCTCCTTTCTGAAGAAAGACCAGGAGCGCCTGCGAGACTGGCAGAAAACCACCTACTTTATTGAAGCGACCTGAGATATCCGGAGCATGAAACCCAAAAAGAAGAATAAAAATAGCAAGAGTTCAGGGAAGTTTTTTCTCAAGAACATCAATCCCGGGAAACAGGCTGAGAAGTGTTACAAGCTGGCCATGCAGGCTCTGGAGGATGAGGACTACCAAGCCGTGTATTGCTATGCAGAACAGGGTCTGAAGGCCGTCCCTGGTTATTCCCCCCTCTTCCAGCCGGCTTACAAAGCTATTATCAAACTCGATGATCCGGAGAAAACCTTCTTCGTCCTCAAGCAAAGCTGGCGGCACGGTTATGAAAAAACAAAAGTCAATCTCGTGGTTCTGGCAAGCCTGGCCTACGACTTCAAAAATTTCGAACTTGCGGTAGAGGTCCTCTCGGCAGTGCTGGAGAGCCGAAACACCTTTAGCGGCCGGTTCCGCAGAGGCCAGAAAAGCTACGCCCAGCGTCTGCTCGGAAAAGCCAGACTGATGGTAAAAGACTCGAAAGCGTCTCACGTCGAAAAGGCTTCCCTTCATAAGAAAAATAGGGGCCAACATTTCAAGGAATCAAAGCCGCCTCAGAAACAGGAGAACCAAAACTCTCCCCGGGGCGGCGAAGCGGCCC
>JAIPER010000085.1 GCA_021737115.1 Desulfohalobiaceae bacterium | reverse complement strand
GCCTTTTGAAGGGGCTCTATCTTGAGCCGGCGGCAGCAGCCAACCGGATCTTCCGGATCCGGGCCAAGTGCTTTGATCTCGGCTTCGGGTTCAACCACGGTCAGCTGCACGTCCCAGCTATTGGCCAGTTCGTCTCTAAACCGGAGCACTTCCGGAAACTTCAAGCCGGTGTCCAGGCTCAACCCTTTCAGGGGCAGGTGATCTTCAAGACCCTGGTCTTGAAGATAGCGCCTCCACAGATACAAGACAACAGTCGAATCCTTGCCGCCGGTCCAGGCCACCTGTATGCGCTCGAGGTCATGCTCTTGAAGGATGAACTCAAAGCACTCAAAGGATGCCTCAATCTTTTCCTGAAGGGTTCGTCCGACCATTTCCTGCCTTTTTCTGCTTTGGCATTTATACAAAAAAACATATCAGCAGTTGGGCCTGCCGATTGCAGCCTCGGCCATTCATGGTGCACAAAGAGCGTCATGGCGGGAGATTTGAAAACGCAGCCCGTACCAACTGTCGATATAAAAAAAAACCGAACCGGAAGAATATCCGGTTCGGAATCTTTTGTAAAATGTTCAAATTAAACCCACCCCCGGCTTTGCCAGGGGTGGGTTTAATTTGAACAAACTTCACTTTGGTCTCGTATGAAATTTCGTATATATAATAGCTTGGCTAAATGTTCTTATATAAATTAATTATATTTCAGATTTGCCAGAGGCAAATCTGAAAGACAAAGGCCACTGCGACAATCCCTATAACCATCAGCCAGCCGAACAAGGCCAGGGAAGTCGCGGAATATCCTCCATAGGCTTCGTTGATGTCTCCATATTTCTTTATTGATTTCAAAATGTTTATCTGGTAGGCATTAGTTTAGTCACAGAATGCGAACAATAAATTAAAAAAATCTCTGACAATCCTTTCTTCCATGCCCATCTTCCACTGGCTTCTGGTCATCTTCATCGCTTCCCTTCAAATCTTCTCCGCCTGGCATGCCCTTTTGTACAAAAGAGACCCCAAGGGCAGCTGGGCCTGGATCGTGACCTGCATCCTGTTCCCGCCCATCGGCCCCATACTCTACTTTCTCCTGGGCATCAACCGCGTCCGGACAAAGGCCAAAAAGTTAAAATGGTACTGGCCGCTGATCAGTATTGAAGCACTCGAGGAGGCCGGGCCGGAATTTGATGAAAATCAGCCTTCCATGTCCAGCTTTATCTGCTCGCCGGTCTTTCACCCCATTGCCGAATTCTCCCAGGCCGTGACCAAAAGACCCCTTCTGGAAAAAAACGGCATTCAGATCCTGTTCAATTCAGTAGAGGCTTTTCCGGAAATGCTCACAGCCATTGAGTCCGCGGAAAAGAGCATCTACCTTGCGACCTATATCATGGAATCCCGGCATACTGGCCTGGAGTTCATTCAAGCCCTGGACAGGGCCTGCAAACGGGGGGTGACGGTCCGGGTCATGATCGACGCTGTCGGTGAATTGTATACCCTGCCTATAATCGGCAGTGTCATGAAAAAATTCAACATTCCCTTTACCAGGTTTATTCCTCTGCGACTCGTTCCGCCCTCGCCCTTCATCAACCTCAGAAATCACCGCAAGATTCTGGTTGTCGACGGGAAGACTGGATTTACCGGAGGGATGAACATCCGTGGCAATTCACCGAGAAGAGAGAGAAAGGGGGTACCCGGCATTCAGGACACGCATTTCAAGCTCACCGGGCCCATCGTCAATCAGATGGAGCAAATTTTTCTGGAGGATTGGGGTTTTTGTACGGGGGAGTCGAACTTGGTGCCGCATCCTCCCTTTCCGGGTGAAGGTGAAGCGGTATGCAGGATCATAACGGTCGGGCCCAACCAGGATCTGAACAAGCTGAACATGACCATTACCGGTGCCATGACCCTGGCCAGAGAACGAATCGCGATCATGACCCCTTATTTTCTGCCCCACCGCGAATTGATAGGCGCTATCCAGAGTGCTGCCTTGCGGGGGATACAGGTGGATGTGATTCTTCCGGCCAAGAACAATCTGCCCTATGTGCATTGGGCCACCAGAAACATGCTCTGGGAGCTTTTGCAGCACGGGATCAATGTCTATTACCAGCCCCCGCCGTTTAACCATTCCAAGATGCTGACCATAGACGGCCTTTATGCCCAGATCGGTACGGCTAATCTTGACCCGCGCAGTCTGCGGCTCAACTTCGAGCTGGTGGTGGAGGTTTTCGATGCCGAACTGGTCAACAGCCTGAACTCCCATATGGACCAGGTCATCACCAGATCGAAACGCACCAGCCTGGGAGAACTGGACAACCGCAATCTGCTCGTCAGAACCCGTGACTCCTTCTGCTGGCTCTTCTCCCCGTATTTTTGAACACCCGGGCTCAGAGCCCGGGTGTTCAAAAATACTCATTCACTTGTTACAGGTACGAATAAAGAATGATTCTTCATTCGAAGCTCAGGTAAGCCTGAAAGAGCTTCAGACTTGGGACTGCTTGTAATTCTTAGGAATGAGGCCGTATTTCTGCATGCGGTACAACAGTGTGGTTCTCGGCATCTGCAACATAGCGGCGGCCCCATCCCTGCCGCTGATTTTTCCTGAGGTCTGCTTCAGGGTTTTGTCAATATGTTCTTTTTCAACCTGACCCAAAACCGGCCAGGTGTGTACGAAAGCCGTCTTCCGCAATCAGTTTTTCCATTTTTTTGTTGGTGGCCGCTATGATCCGGAAGTTGACCCGGGTCGGCGCACTGTCTCCTACTCTTTCAAAGGTTTTTTCCTGAAGGACCTGAAGGAGCTTAGCCTGAAGAGCCAGGGGGAGTTCACCAATCTCATCCAGAAAGACGGTGCCCTCGTCAGCCATTTCGAATCGCCCGACCCTCTTGGCGTGGGCCCCGGTGAAAGCCCCCTTGGCATGACCGAATAGTTCGCTTTCAAAGAGGCTTGAAAACAGGGCCGGACAGCTTATTTTGACAAACATGGCCTCTTTCTGGAACTGAAATTGTGAATGCACCTGGCGATATAATCCTTCCCTGTTCCTGTTTCCACGGCAATCAGCACTGAGGCATCAGTATCGGCAATCATCTTGACTTGGGCCATGATGTCTTTCATTTCCGGACTGGTGAAAAAAAATTGTCCGGATAATTGCGATCTTCCACCTGACGCAGAAGATAGCGCTTTTGTTCCTGGAAATTCTCGTTCAAGTGCTGCAGCCTGGTATGGGCCAGCATGTTGTCCACGGCGATGGCCACCTGTAAAGAGCTCATTGATGAATGTAGCCAGGTCAGTAATATTGTCCGGTGTTTCTTTGGTCGGAGTTCTGCCAGGAGCCGGGGGCAACATCCATCTACTCCAGGGTGATGCACGTCCCCCGGGAAGTTCTGGCCGCCTCCATCGCGGTCATGTCCGTGGTCGGAACCATTGCGGTGCGCGGCAATATCGGGGACATGTATGTCATGGGTCTTCTGGGGCTGTTCATGTTTCTGGGTGGGATGTTCGGCTTTTCTGCGGCTCCGGCAGTGCTGGACATTGTACTGGGCAGGATCTCGGAGGAAGGGTTGACCCAGTCCATGATGATCAGTCAGGCCAAAGGCGGGCTCATTCCCTATTTTCTGGGACGGCCCATCACCGTCACCTTGATCGTGCTCACACTGCTGTCCGTGTCCTGGCCCTATCTGCAAAAACGCTTGAGAAAGGCCCAAAAGGACAGTCGGATCAAAACCGTCAGCCGGCAGCAGCAATGGGCCGACCGGCTTATTTCCCTGGTCCTGCTCTGCGCCTTCATCTTTTACAAAATCACCGGGTTCACCAGTTACGGGGCCATTTTCCCCTTGATGGTCACCATGTTCATCGCCATCTTTTCCCTGATTTACTTCCTTGGCAGCTGGATCCCGTTGTTCAGGAAAAAGGCCGACTACCGGATCATACCCGGAGAAACGCTCATCCCGGACGTGACCAGTTTCTGCATCAGCCTGGTCGGGATCGCTTTCTATATCTACATTCTGGTGCCTTTCTTGGGCTTTTTCACCTCGAGCATTGTCTACCTTTTCGGGACCATCGTGCTCATCAGGTATTTCAGATCCGACATCATCCGGATCAAATCCCTGCTCATCCCCTTTGCCTACAGTTTGGTCTTTTCCGGGGTTATCTACTACATCTTCAGACATCTGCTGCACATCCACCTGCCCTCAGGGATATTGATCTGACCCGCTGAACACGACAAAAATCAATTCCTGATTCACTTCCTGTAAGCCATTGTGATACTTCGGGTGTACTCCCACTAAAACGGCTTCAGGCAAGACGTCACCCACTTGCGGCCAAAAATATATCTGCTTCGAACTCGAAATCGGTATTGAAATCAGATTTACTTGATTTAACTTTGTAACAGTAGTGTCCTTACAATTCAAAGAACTTTTGGTGAATGCTTTGGTGCACCGAGACTACCTGGTTAGTGCGCCGGTTCGCCCGTTTATATTCAGAGCTCTTTCCAGTGAGCTGAAATTTGTACGATTTTTTGGACACTTTAGTGTGACTTATCTGTACCTTGAGGTTTCAGGTGTCAGGTGTCAGATTTTAAGACATTGATATTGTAAATCTTTTCTTTCCCTGACACCCGAAACCTGACACCCGAAACCTTTGAAATGTCCAATTTTGAAGTCAAATCAATCATTTTAAGCAGTTAACTCTCATAATTGGTACAGGTGTACGAAGTCTGATATTCGACAACCGCATTGAAATCATCAGCAACCAGTCGAGACGATGACACCGATTTCAAGACCACTCATAACGTCGGGAAAAACGTCGGTGAAAATTCTGGATATCTTACGTCAAGACGAACATCTAACCATACCAGACCTGGCGCGTCTCATTGGCGTGACCGAACGTTCCATCGAAAGAAATATCCGAAAATTGCAGGACCAGGGCTTGCTTTGCCGCGTCGGTTCGGCCAAAGCTGGTTACTGGGAAGTAAAGGATTGAGAAAAACAGCATTGCCGGAGTCATCACATGAAAGAAATTTGTATCTGCCCATCCTATTGCATAGACATAAATCCTCTCTTGCAAACCGAGTAAAATAGGTATACTATTTACTCATGGTTCACTTCGAATTCGACGAAGAGAAAAGTTTATGCAATTTAGAGAAGCATGGAATTGATTTCTATTCTGCTCAAGAATTATGGAAAGACCCTGATATCGTCGAAATCGAAGCGAAGTCCGAAGATGAACAAAGGTTTCTCATTGTTGGTCGCATCATGTCCAGACACTGGTCAGCTGTGATCACCTATCGAAATGAGAGGGTTCGCCTGATCTCGGTTCGGCGTTCTCGTAAGAAAGAGGTTGAGTTATATGAAAGCTGAAGAATTCGAAAAAAAATTTGACCAAAACCAGGAAGACATCATTGATGATCTGGACCTTACGACGCTACGTAAACCCAATCAGGAACAAAGGCGTGTTAATGTTGACTTTCCTGCTTGGGTTATCGAGTCTCTTGATCGTGAAGCGGCTCGGATTGGTGTAACTCGCCAATCGATAATCAAGGTTTGGCTTGTGGAACGATTAAAAGCAGAAACTGCGAACACTCCCCACGCTCCAGCCGACCATTAAAGGAGCTGGGCCTGTTCTCTTCATCTGGACATGGTAAGTAAGGGATTGAAAAATATAGCATTGCCGGAGTCATCATATGAAAGTCTTTATTAGCGCGGGTATCGAAGGGATCACCGGAGTCCTGAACAAAAGCGAGGCCACGGCCGGCTCAACAGACTACGAAACCGCCCGGAAACAAATACCCTGAAAGTGGCCGCGGCCTGCCAGGGCACCATAGAGGCCGGCGCAATGGACATCGTGGTAAATGATGGCATGCCACCGGCCGCAATCTCCTGGCGGCCGATCTGCCCGCCGGTGTCAGGCTGGTGCGGGGCTGGTCCGGTCATTTGTCATGACAATTCGATGCCAATCACCTCATTGGCTCGAGATTTCGGATCAAATGGATTGATCACCTCCAGACCTGCATAATATTGACCTGGATTCAAATCTTCAGAAAGAAGAAAATCACAGTCTGCTTCTTCAGCTGCGGCAATAATGCCCGCATCCCAAAACGAAATCCTGTATGAGAACTGTAATTCAACACTTCTTCGAACCATTTTGGGCGACGGACACACGATTGGGAAAACTTCAAGCAGCTTGAGTTGCCGAAGAATAACCGCCGCGTCTTGACCGAGTTTCTTGGAAGCGATATTTGCGTATTCCTGCATGACCTGTATTGAAAGAACCCCGGTCTGCAGTTTCATACAGGATGTAACCACCTTAATAGCCCTGTTTTGCTTGTTTCCCGCATTTTGGTCATTTGCATAGATCAGAACATTTGTGTCGATAAAATTGAGTGTCACGGACTTTCTTCTCCCCGGATATGCGCTTCCTCACGATGAAAAACAAAACCTGGCTGACTCGCTCCAGCCTTCTCTCTTGCGAGATATGCAAATTCGTCGGCTTTTTCCTCAAGATCCGAAACGTTCGTCACCTTTTCCAAATAGGCTCGAATCATTTGATTCAGGCTTGTACCCTGTCGAGCGGCCACACTGCGGGCCTTTTTCAAAAGTTCTTTATCAGCAGAAAGTGTTATGTTCATCGTCGCACCTCCGTTGAGTTGTTCCACGTATGTGTAAACACATAATTCAAGACTCCTTGTTTGTCAACTTGAAACCTGGATATACCGTGTCTTTGCGGCAAGCGTGCGTGAAAAATTATATTTAAAGAGAAAATAATGACTTTCGCTTGTTACTCTGGCAGTCTAAAATACAGGCTCATCGACACTTGAGCTGAAGACCGGGGATCTTGACCGGTTTTCAGGATAAGATATGCAGGGTGATTTCCGGCGGGCAGAAGTATCGCACAGCCAGGCCGGATGAACCGGTTCCCCGGGAGGTGTAGCCCCACATGTTCCTATACCGCCATAGGCCTGCACAGTAGCGTCTCGGGCAGAAGGCGTTACTTATGATCGCTTTTCTTCCCGGGAGGCAAATCTGACCGCCGTGGGTATGACCGCAGAGAAGGTAATCAACCCCGGCTTCTTCCGCCTGGCTGTAGATTTCAGGAGTATGTGACAACAAGAGACTGATTTCACCATTTCTTCTGTCATGAAGGGCTTTTTTCAGATCATGCAATCTGTACATATGCGGGTCATCGACACCAGCCAGTAGCAGGGAACGACCGCCCTTCTCGATCCTGATCGATTCGTTTAGCAGGAGCTGAATGCCGGCTTTTTCCAGTTCAGGAACAAACTCGATATAATCGTGGTTGCCCAGGACCCCGAAAATTCCATGGGTTGCCTTGACGGCGGAGACGATATTCTTCGTGGTCGTCATGGCAGCCAGGTACTCCGAGTAGGTATCGAAACGAAAATCACCGGTAATCACACAGAGATCACATTCTATTCCTTGGAGAAGGTTGCGCAGTCTCACGCCGGTGTCAGGAATGCCGTCGGCGTGGAGGTCGGACAGCTGCAGGACGCGAAACTCCCGAAAGGCGCCGGGAAGCCTCTTGAGCGCCACCGGTACTTCTTCAGGCCGATAATCAAGACAGTTCATTTGTCCTCTGCGAAAGACCCCCAGAGCCTGGAAGAAGAGTTTGAGCAGGAGGTGGAACCGCTTTGCGTTTTTGGGATGGAAGAAGGACAGGCCGCCAATTGTATACAGTTTTGCCGCCCGTCTGACCTGGTTCTGCAGGCGCTTCTCCAGGTGGTCTTTCCCTAACCGTGTTTCGATTCTCTGATAGTCGGATTGATCCAACATCTTGTTCAGGCCACCTTCCACCGAGCTGCATAGCTCATCAGGGCCAGCAAGGAGAATCCGGCCGGGATCAGAAACATGGCTTTGATCTGCTGCGTGGTGATCGGCATCATATCCAGGGATAGGCCTACCACCAGAGCAACGAAGAACAAAACGTTGACCAGTTGCCTGGTCTTGCCCAGGACATGAACAAAGATCCGCTCGTGGATGCGAAACCAGACAATGTTGACCAGAACAATGAGTGCCTCGAAGATCAGGATCAGGAAAAACTGCCAGCACAGAAGCAAAGAAAGCCCTTGGAGCAGAATCAGATGCCAGATCAAAGCCAGGAAAAGCACCCGGTCCCGCAGGGGATCGAGTATAGCGCCAAGGACGGTGATATTCCCGGTCTTTTTGGCCAGATACCCGTCAGCTACGTCGCTGAACCCGGCCAGAAAGAGGCAGGCCAGGGCAAAACCCAGCTGCTGATTCCCGGCGGCCAGGACATACAGGAAGATAAATCCGAAACCGGAGAGTGTTACGCAGTTCGGCGGATTGAAGAGGTCACGAACGAATCCCGGTCTGGACATGGCAATGAGTTTCCCTTTTCTTGATCAGGTATTTAAGCTCTGAACCCGATAGTGGGTGCCCTTCTTGTGCACGATGTTCAAACAAGCGTAATCCTGTCCCAGCCGGAACAGGTTCTGCAGCGGCATTTCCAGGATGTGGCAGAGAAGAACACGATTGACTCCGGCATGCCCGACAATAAGCACATCCTGGTGCGGCATGGCCCCAGGTTCTTCCAAAACAGGAACCACGCGCCGGGCCAGGTCGGCAAAGCTCTCTCCCCGGGGAGGACGATACCCGGCCAGATCCTGCCCCCGTTTTTCCCACTGCTCAGGATATTTTGACTTGATCTCGGTCATATCGCGCCCGTCCCAGTCACCGAGGTCGATCTCCCGCAGCCTGTTGTCAATGCAAACCAGATCCGTCTTCTGTCCGACAATGATCCTGGCGGTCTCTGCCGATCGCTGAAGATCGCTGCAGAGAACGAGCCGCAGATTGACCCGCTCAAAAAAACCTCCCCAACCCTCCGCCTGCAGTCTACCTGTTGCCGAGAGGCCACAATCCGTCTGCCCGATGAATCGCTTTCGGGATCCATTTCCAATTTCACCGTGTCTCAATAGATAAATCATTCCTAAAGGCTATATATCAATTCCGCAGGCTGATCAGCGGCCAGTCCCTGGCTGCGGCGACTTGCCGTAGAGACGGTTCAGGATCCACCGCCACCGCATGATCGACGAACTCCAGCAGCGGCAGATCAGTGAGAGAATCGGAATAGAAACGGCTTCCGTCCAAAGTTGCCTCGTTGTCCTTGAGCCACTGTTTGAGCCTGAGGACTTTCCCGGGGCCGAAACAAGGCGTTCCTTGTACCCGACCGGTGAAATAATCATCCTGGATCTCCAGTTCAGTGGCCAAGAGTTCATGAATGCCGTACAGGGCGCAAATAGGTTCGGTTATGAACCTGATGGTGGAGGTCATGACCAGGAGACGATCCCCCCTGGCTCGATGCTCGTCCACGAGCTCTTTGGCCCTTGGCAGATACATGGGCCGGATCTTGGTCTGCATGAACTCCTGGTGGAGTCGCTGCAGTTCGGTCAGGGGATAGCGGCTCAAGGGCCTGGCCAGGAATTCGAGATAGGCCAGGACATCCAGCCGGCCGGCCTGATAGGCCTCCAGGAATCGATCGTTGCCCCGCCTGTAGTCTTCATCCACCATGCCCTTCTCGGCCATAAACTCTCCCCAGGCATGGTCGGAATCGCCTCCCAGAAGGGTGTTGTCCAGATCAAAAATCGCCAAGATCATATACTTATACTTACTGTCGTCATAAATTGAACTCTACATAGTTCGATAACCTGGTAATCAAGGAGTGAAGCCACCGTCTCATTGCAATTTATTCCTCCAGTAAGTATCTATATTTTTACAAAATAAGAAAATAGAAAGGCGTTAGTAAACACAAGCGAAATTTAGGCCAATCGCTGGAATACTGATCCAATTTTGATTTTTCAAACAAAGACTGATTGTCCCATGCTTTCAACGACAGAACTCTGAACAAGTTAAGTTGGAGCAGTATATTTAACAAGAAAAATCCCCTCATTTCAAGTAGAATTTGAAATGAGGGGAAATATACTGGAAAAAACTGCTGTCTTAGGAAACCTCTTTCCGTTGCCGATACTCCTTGAGCGCGGCATAGACCCGTTCAGGGTTCAGGGGCAGCTCGAAGATACGCACCCCGATGGCGTCGTAGACCGCGTTCAGGATGGCCGGTATGGTGGGCATGATCGCGCCCTCGCCCACTTCCTTGGCCCCAAAGGGACCGTTTGGCTCGTTGCTTTCGACCACAATGGTCTTGATCTTCGGCATATCCACTGCAGTGGCGATCTTGTACTCGGACAGATCGGCGTTTAAGACCCTGCCCTGCTTGTCGAACTTGACCTCTTCGAACATGGCCTCCCCGAGTCCCATGGACAGGGATCCTTCCATCTGGGCCTCCACAGAGGTCTTGTTGATGGCCAGTCCGCAGTCATGGGCGTCGGTCATGTTCAGGATGGTGATCTTCCCGGTTTCGAGATCCACTTCCACTTCCACGACCTGGGCGCTGCAGCCGTAGGCCGGAGACGTGCCCACCGCCGCACCCTTGTACTTGCCGCCCAGTTCATGGGGCTTGTACTTGCCGGTACCCACGATGGTCCCCCTGGCCAGATAGGCGATCCTGGAGGCCTCCCTGAAGGTCAGCTGATCGCCTTCGGGATTGTCGGTCCAGCCGCGATGCTCCTTGATGTATCTGGTCCGCAGCCCGCTGAAATCCACATCCTTGTCCTGAAAGACCACGACTCCCTTCTTGATGTCCATCTTCTTAACCGGGACGGACAGTCCTTCGGACAAGACCTCCAGGACCTGGCGCTTGGCGTCCTCGGCCGCCTCTTTGGCCGCATGCCCGGTCATCAGAGTCTGCCGGCTGGAA